>CAJXPG010000054.1 GCA_913057925.1 uncultured Colwellia sp.
GATCTAGTACGGTCTCGTGGGCTCGGAGATGTGTATAAGAGACAGACTTTACCGAAATAGAAGAAATATTTCCTGCCGCTAGTTATCAATATATTCTCTACGGTATGGGCTTTAAAACCAATGCAAGAACAACTGACAGGCGATATGACAACGCCAATATTAGTGGTAAACACCTAGCAGAGAACAAACAACTCTGCCAAAAATATTTAGCGGGTTTACCTAGCAATCGAGCATTAATCGATTACCTTATTCAAAGTAAAGTTAACACAAGTGCGAACACCTACTAACTTTATTACTCTTTTAAATTTACAGTCGGAGTTACCATGGCTAATCACGTTTTATTAAATAATATTGATCACCAAGATCTAAAAATCATTACTGAAAAGTCTGAGAAATATGGCAATAACACCATGTATAGTGTTGTTTATCCATTTGAATTCAAGCACCTACAAGCCGACTACCCTATCTTTTTCCACAAAGATAACGCAAGTAACACTTATACTGCGCTAGCGCTGTTAGGCTTTGAAGAAAAAGAAAATTTATTTTTAAGAAATGAAGAGTGGCATGCCAGCTATATACCATTAATGATTGAACGTGAGCCATTTTTAATAGGTAATCAAACGCGGGTTGAAAATGGAGAATCAATAGAAACACAGGTTATTCATTTAGACTTAGACAACCCGAGAGTAAACAAAGAAGAAGGCACTGATATTTTCCTACCACACGGTGGTAATAGCGAATATATCGACAGAGTGAGTGCAACACTTAAAGCGATACATGAAAGTAAGCCTTCAACAAAATTATTTATGGATACTTTAGTTGAGTTAGATTTATTTGAATCTTTTAACTTAGACATCCAACTAACGAATGGCTCAAATAACCGTCTATCTGGGTTTTATACCATCAATGAAGAAAAGCTAATGGCACTAACTGGTGAGCAGTTAGAAAAACTAAATAAATCAGGTCTATTGAAATTGATTTATATGGTGATTGCTTCACATGAAAATATCAATGCGTTAATACAGCACAAAGATAAACTTGTCCAAGCATAAAGCAAACAAGTACCTGAAGAGTTAGGAGCTACTGCTATTACTGATATATTCGCCAAAATGGCTAAGGTAAAACAAGTCACCACTTGTTCCCCTGACAACATTCCTGATGATGTACTGATGTCAAATGAGCCCATCATTTTAAAAGGACTTGTCAATGACTGGCCAATTGTTCAAGCGGCAAAAGAGTCGTCAGAGCAAGCAGCTAATTACCTTAATCAATATTATCAAGGTATGCCTGTTGGCATGGGTGTCAGTGATTATAAAAACAACGGTCGCTTATTTTATAGTGAAGACTTTTCAGGCTTTAATTTTAGCAAACAAGCCGCACAGTTTGATGAGGTGTTAATACAGTTACTCAAATCACAAAATGATGCTAAAGCTGACTCGTTATATGTTGGTTCAACACATGTAGACAAGCTCTTGCCGAACTTTAGACAAAAAAATGATATTGCGGCACTTTCACAACATAAGCCATTAGTTAGTCTCTGGCTAAGCAATCAAAGCCGTATTGCCGCTCATCATGACACGCCAAGCAATATCGCCTGCTGTGTCGCTGGAAAAAGGCGCTTTACCCTGTTTCCACCTGATCAACTAGCCAACCTTTATATTGGCCCGATTGATCACACTCCAGCAGGACAAGCGATCAGCCTAGTTGACTTTCACCAACCTGACTTTGCTAAATACCCAAAATTTAACACCGCCATCAAGCATGGATTGGTTGCTGATTTAGCGCCTGGTGATGCTTTATTTTTGCCAAGCTTATGGTGGCATCATGTAGAAGGCTTAAGTAAATTTAACCTACTGATTAACTACTGGTGGCAAAATTCAAGCTCGCATATGGGAGCGCCTATGGATGCTATGATGCATGCATTATTGAATATTAAAAGTTTACCCACAGAGCAAAAAAAAGCATGGTTTGAAATGTTCAAACACTACATTTTTAATGATGACCCAAATGCATTAGCTTATATTCCTCACGAACAACTTGGTGTGCTCAATCCATCAAGTGATAAGTCATCTAGACAGATAAGATCAATGTTAATTAACAAGTTAAACCGGTAATGTTTGTTTGACTTCCTTTTAAGAAAAATTTTTCAACAAGGTTAGTATTGTTATGAAAACCAAAAAAATACAAAAAGTTGTTATTGCTGGCGGCGGAACAGCGGGTTGGATGGCGGCAGCGGCCATTTCAAAATTACTGGGTAAAAATTTAGATATCACCTTGGTCGAATCTGACGAAATAGCAACGGTTGGTGTTGGTGAAGCAACGATCCCTACCCTGCAGTATTTTCATCAACTACTCAATATTAATGAAGCGGAGTTCCTTAAAGCAACTCATGGTACTTTTAAACTAGGCATAAGCTTTGAAGGTTGGCGCGATGTAGATCAAGATTACCTTCATGCCTTTGGTGTTACCGGGAAGGATTGTTGGGCCGCAGGCTTTCAACATTTCTGGGCTAAAGGTAGACAGCAAGGCATCGCCTCTGAATTTGGCGACTATTGCCTTGAAAAAGTAACCGCTTCACATGATAAATTCGCTCAACTACCTAATAATGGTCTTAACTATGCTTATCATATTGATGCAACTCGTTATGGTCAGTATTTACGAAAAATGAGTGAAAAGCATGGTGTTAAAAGGGTTGAAGGTAAAATAGCACAAGTTAATGTAGACCATTACAATGGACATATTCACTCATTGACGCTTGAATCAGGTCTCGATATCGAAGGAGATTTATTCTTAGATTGTACAGGCCAGCGTGCATTGCTGATTGAAGGCGCTTTACACACAGGTTTTGACGATTGGTCACATTGGTTACCTTGTGACTCTGCCATTGCCGTACAAACAGAGTCGACAGAAGCAGCAAAACCTTATACTCGCTCAATTGCCCATGAGTTTGGCTGGCAATGGCGTATTCCGCTGCAACACAGGGTGGGTAATGGCATGGTATACTGCAGTAAATATGTCTCTGATGAAAAGGCCCTTGAAGTATTAGAAAGTAACTTAGTGGGTGAGAAAATTACCAAACCTTTAGTGATAAAATACCGAACTGGTACCCGCAGAAAGCACTGGAATAAAAACTGTATTGCGGTCGGGTTATCAAGTGGCTTTCTAGAGCCGTTAGAATCAACCAGTATCCACCTCATTCAACAGTCCATTGTACGTTTGTTGCGGATGTTCCCACAAAATGGCATTAGCCAAAGCGATGTTGATGAATTTAACATGCAAACTAAGCTTGATACTGCCACCACCCGAGATTTTATTATTTTGCATTATAGTGTCACCAATAGAGATGATTCTCCATTCTGGCGTCACTGTAAAAACATGCCAATACCAGAAGCATTAGCACATAGGCTGAAGCTATTTAAAGAAACAGGTCGTGTCTTTAGAAAGAATAATGAGCTCTTTGACGATTCTTGGATGCAAGTGATGATCGGCCAAGGCTTAACGCCGCAAAGCTATCACCCTATTGTTGATAATATGAGTGATGAAGAACTAAAGCGCTTCCTTGATCATATTAAGAGCAATATTGATAACACGGTAAAACAGTTACCTCCTCATGAAGCGTTTATTGACAGGTTTTGTAAAGCCTAATCATGCCGTTAAGCGTTTTTAGCTTATTCACTACGTTGCTTTTGTCATCTGCCGCTTATGCGGCTGATGACACCTTCACTTGGCCTAATAACACGCTTGCAGCAGTAAGTTTATCTTATGATGATGCACTGCATAGCCAACTAGATAATGCAGTGGCTGCCCTTAACAAATATGACTTAAAAGGCAGTTTTTATTTAACCTTGGCTTCTCCTGTCTTTCAAACGAGAAAACAAGAATGGCAAGCGATAGCAGAGCAAGGACATGAATTAGGCAATCACACTATTAATCATGCCTGTCGAGGTTCATTGCCGAATAGATCATGGGTCACCCCTGAAAACGATCTAGACAAAAAAACGCTAGCAGAGCTTGTTAGCGAAGTAAAAACAGCTAATAGCATATTGAAACAACTCGATAATCAAGAATTAAGAACATTTACCCTCCCTTGTACCGATAATTTAGCTGGCGGTGAAGATTACCTGAAAGAGGTAACGCCTTTATTTATTGGTATTAAAAGTAACGTAGCTGATATTCCCAAAAGCATGCAAAGCGTTAACATTAAACGCGTTTCTGTTATTTCGGCTGAAAATTTAACTGGCGAGCAATTAATAGCTTTAGTTAAAGAAGCAGGGAGTCATGGCACCATGGTAAATTTTACTTTTCATGGCGTAGGTGGTGATCATTTAGCTATATCTTCTAAAGCGCATCTGACGTTACTTAGCTTTTTAGCAAAGCACAGAAACCACTATTGGGTCGACACCTTTAGAAATATCAGTTTACATATCACCAGCCATCAAGAATAATAATTTAGCAGTAGATTAAGCAGCTAAAAGTCATTTCAGGCTTAGTTGTTTCAGGAGTCAAAATGCAAGCAGAAGTACAGTCCCATGAATTTAATAAAAACTTATACTTTTACGATCTTGTGTCGAGCTTTTCTATCTCACTATGTGGCTGCCCAGTTATCTTTGAACCCGACGTAGAAATCTATAAAGCAGCAAATCAACTGATCAGTTTTCCTGGCGCTTATTCCAAAGCAAAACATTTAGCCCCCTTTCAGCTCCGAGAACAAGCGCTCAAAGGGGACATTAATAAAAGTAAACATATTGCCTCTTGTTGTATGATGCTAGCAAATACCGCCTATGAATCAGTAAAACAATATAACGACGGCTCAGAAATCTTTGAATTTTTCCGCCATATTCGTAACGCCTCTTCACACTTAAATGTATTTCAATTCAATCATAAAGAGCCGGCTAATCCAGCTAAATGGCGAGGGGCAGTATTTGATCAATCACTTAAAGGCGAAAACAATCCCCTTCATGGCAAACCCTGCTTTGGTCATTTTATCGGTGTCGCAGATTTGCTTGATTTGTTGATGGATATTGAGAGAAAGGTAGTGACTCAAATAAAGGATAAATCATAAGCACTTAAGTCCTTTTAGTGATGAATCTTAGAGGAATTAAATAATGGAATTTTTTCCACAACTTGCTGAGTTTCTACTGACATAAAAGCATTTTTTAATTCAAAAATCTGCCTGTCCGCTAACTTGGCCGCAGATAACATGTTTTGAGTCACTGGGTGAGTATCAAATAATCGTTGAAAGCTACCGTTTTCTTCGGCTTTTCTAAGACCAACTTCTATCCGTTTTTTAAGTTTTGGGTTGTCATTACTAACAAAAAAGTAATAGGGTGATGGGTAATGCAGTGCTAATGAAGTCTCTACTTGCACCCCCTCAAACATCTTAACTTCATTCCATGCTTCATGTAATGCACGTGGCATATAGTCAAAACGTCCATGCTGTAACATATTGAACAACGTAGCGTGCCCTGGCCCAGTAATTAGCCGATAATCATTATCAGTTAAAATAAAGGAATCAGGCCAATCCCGTCCTTGTCCAGCAAAAAGTTTTTTCAATTGCTTAGCGTTTTGAATATTTGAGAATAGCTGCTGTTGCCCTTGCTTTATTAAAAAGATACGGTAACCGCCTAAACCTCTTAGTAGCGGTATTCTGATTGGGTTTAACTCTTGTTCTCGCTGTTTCGAGGTCATAGTCCAAGCAACGCTTAAGTTTCGATTGTATTTAATCTCAACAAGCGCTCTATTTTGAAACATTGGCTGTACCGCTTTTTTAAGCTGATAGTCACCAAACTCTTCTTTTGAAGACTCTAGAGCAAGTGTAAGTAACGCGAGGTAATAAGCATCTTCTTTGAATTTATCTTCATCATACCAAGGGTAGAGAATAGTATCTGTTGCATGGACAAAAGTACTAATAAATAATAGCCAACAAGCGGCTATTTTTAATTTGTTCATCTTCGTTTCTTCTTAAAACTTAAATTTAGGCAGCTTTACATAATAAACGCCCCTAACTCAGAACAATATTTGTTATAAGTTAGGGGCGTTACACTTGATAGTATTACCAAGATAGATTATTTATTGACAGCTAATCGTTGCATTCTTGGCTTTATTAGGTTGCAATTTCAATGTTGAAAATGACACAACACCTTGACCAGTCGTGCTGATACCAAATGGCACTGTAACTCGGGCAAAATTAACACCTTGTTTAACAAAGCAATTAAGATCAACGCTCAGCTCTTGCCATTCATGGATTGTAAAACCTTTCATTACTGCGCTGATATCAACCGACTTTTGACAACCAACTTCATCACAATGCATTTCAAGCATTACAGGCTCACTAAACTCTTGGTCTTTTCGCACAAGAACAGTTAACGCTGAATCGTTTTCGATATATTGACGCAAATCTTCAACAAAGGTACTTTGCAATCTCACGGAAGCAGCTTCTTTACCAGTAAAGGCTAAGGTGCGAGCATCTTCTTGTACATCTTTATCCATGGTTCTTAACGTTACACCTGGCAGTTCAACAACCGAACTCGATACACCAATTGCTTGCTCAGCTGAAATAACATTTAGCGACCACGGTGCTTTTACCGAATGTTCAAATAACACCATCGACTGCTCGGCATTAGCTGACTTTTCAGCGACTTCATTTAAATCATCAAGTAAGGTATTTTCGTCACCATATTGCAGACCAAAACCATAAGGCAATAGAGGGGCATAATCTTCATCAAAGCGGTTTACAACGGTTTGTGTCGCCGATTTAGGCCAAGAGAAAGATAGTTTGCCCTTAAAGTTATGATTAATTTCACCATCAGCTTTAGTGAATAGTACATCACTTACGCCAACACCTTCACTACCTGGTAACCACGCAGCAACAAATGCATCAGACGCATTTAATTCAGCGTTAACCCACATAGGACGACCAGAGATAAATACCGACACAACTTTAATACCTTCAGCCTTAAGCTTTTTAAGTAACGCTAAGTCAGTTTTATTACCACGTTGATATTCAAGATTGTCAATATCGCCAATACCTTCTGCGTAAGGCTGTTCACCAAACACAACAATAGCGACCTCTGGCTTTTGCTTATATGTGCCGTCAACAGCTAATTCAATATTACCACCAGCACTGTTTACAACTTGCTTAAAACCATCATAAATAGAGCTGCCACCAGGAAAGTCAGAATTAACATTGCCCGTGCCTTGCCATGTTACCGACCAGCCACCAGATTGCTGACCTATGTTGTCAGCACCACTACCTGCAACTAGCACATTAGTCTTTGGTTTAATTGGTAAAATGTTGTTCTTATTTTTAAGTAAAACAAGTGACTCTCGTACTGCTTGGCGGGCAACTTGGCGATGCTCTTTTGCACCAATAAGTTCCAGTTTACCTGATACGGCACGATTTTCAGGACTTGGCTTATCAAATATGCCAGCTCTAAACTTCACTCGTAAAATACGGCTTACGGCATCATCAATACGACTTTGTGCAATGTCACCGTTTTTTACTTGCGCAATAGTATTTTCATATAATGGCTTCCAAGCATCAGTAGGCACCATAAATATATCTAGACCAGCATTAAGGGCTTGTGGACAACTTTCGTTTGAACAACCTTTAACCTGTCCATGACCATTCCAATCACCTACAACAAAGCCATCAAAGCCCATTTTCCCTTTTAACACATCGGTTAATAGGTATTTGTTGCCATGTAATTTTTCACCATGCCAACTGTTAAATGATGCCATTACCGATTGAGCGCCAGCCTCTAAACCACCAACATAACCTTGGGCATGAATATCAAATAACTCCTGCTCAGAAGAAAGGTTATTACCTTGATCATCACCGCCCTCAGTTCCACCATCACCTAAAAAGTGCTTCACGGTACTGATAACACGTGAATCACCTAAGAAATCTTTATCGGCATGTCCTTGCAAACCTTTTACGATGGCTGCCGAGTATTCTTTTACTATCTCAGGATCTTCAGAGTAGCCTTCATAGGTTCTGCCCCAGCGATCATCACGAACAACAGCAACGGTAGGTGCAAAAACCCAATCGATACCAGTAACCATCACCTCAGTAGCTGTGACAGTCGCTATTTTTTCAATTAACGCAGGGTTATTTGCAGCGCCTAAACCAATATTATGCGGGAATAAAGTCGCACCTATTACATTGTTATGGCCATGCACAGCGTCGGTGCCCCAAATAGTAGGAATACTACTGCCATCCAAACTATCATCAACCGATGCTTGATACATGTCTTCAGCTAACTTTATCCAATCAGCGGGCGTTGCATGTTTATCATTGTTAGGAAAAGCGCCACCACCGTTTAAATATGAACCAAAGCCATATTTACGCATATCTTCAACGGTGATATCTCGTATTTCAGGCTGGATCATTTGCGCGATTTTTTGCTCAAGTGTCATGGTTGCTAAAAGTGCCGATACTTTTCTTTCAATCTCAGCATCAGCTTTTACCGCGATATCCAGCGTTGGCCAGATATCAATGGTTTCAGTGGTGTTAACTTTTTTTGCTGACTCATCTTGCTGAGCAACAGTGTCTTGGATTGAAGCTGCTTTTTTTTGCTCACTACAGCCAGTTAATATTGTGGCAATAGCCAAGCTAATGACGCTTGCTCTAATTCCCATAGTGTTTAATAAATTTTTCATGGTGTAATTTCTTAATATATTTGTTTATTGGTCGTTAGTCGTTTGGTTATTTGGCAATTGACTATTTGGCTATTGATTTAACTTTACTGCCTACAAGGCCGTAATAAGCAATAAATAGGTAACAAAAAATAGGTAAGAAAAATGACAGTTGAATGCCAATACTGTCAGCTAAAACGCCTTGAATAAGCGGAACAATTGCACCACCAACAATGGCTAAACATAAAATGCCTGAGCCTTGACTGGTATGCTTTCCTAGACCGTTTATGGCTAAACTAAAAATCGTCGGGAACATAATTGAGTTACATAAACCAACCAATAGAATGGCCGTCATGGCAATATTGCCTGTCGTTAAAATAGTGACCAGCACCAATAAAACCGCAACAACCGAGACAAAGAATAACGCTTTACCTGCTTCAATTTTTTGCATCACAGCTGCGCCAATAAAACGACCAACCATAGCACCACCCCAGTAATAGGCGATGTATTTCGCTGCTTCAGATTCCTCTAAACCAGCGATATTTGGTTCAGCAAAAAAGCTAACTAAAAAACTACCAATTGAAACTTCAGCACCAACATAAACAAAAATACCAACAGCACCTAAAACAAGATGGCTATGTTGCCAAGCACTACCACTGGCTTCTTTTGTATCATCCTGTTTATCATCTTCAGTTACCGATAGGTTTGGTAACTTTATCCAAGCAAAAATAGCTGCAAGGCCCAGTAACATAGCAGCCAAGAAAACATAGGGCATTTGAACCGCTTCAGCAGCACCTTGAGCTGATAAAGAAGCTGCCGCTTGATCTAAAATCAATAATGCACCAAAAAATGGCGCTACCGTTGTACCTAACGAATTAAATGCTTGTGTCATGGTTAAGCGAGAAGAAGCTGTCTTAGCATCTCCTAACATACTGACATAAGGGTTCGCTGACACTTGTAATAAGGTGATACCACTGGCAAGAACAAACAAAGCGAATAAAAATACAGGGTAACTATGCATTGAAGCCGCAGGATAAAAACCCAAGCAACCAATTGCAGCAATAATTAACCCCAAGACAATACCTTTTTGATAGCCAAGCTTTTTAACGATAGCGCCACCAGGTAATGAAACAATAAAATAGGCACCAAAAAAGCAAAACTGTACCAACATTGCCTGACTATACGATAAATCAAAGACCCCTTTTAAATGCGGGATTAAAATATCATTGAGGCACGTAATAAAGCCCCACATAAAAAACAATGATGTTAATGACGTTAGTGCAAAACCATAATTACCTGATTGTGATTGCGGGTTTGCATGATTGAACGTTTCTGAGCTTGACTGAATTGCCATAATTTTCCTCTGCTTAATTCTTTTATTAATACTTTTTGTAGATTAGCTATCATGCGCCGGCTAACAAATGTAACAATTACCTAACATTTTACAACAACTTATCCCCTTTAAATTCAACCATTTAAACTTAAAAAGGTTAAATCAACATGAAAGAGGTTGACCTAAGTCATAGAAAGCTCTAATCTAAATGTAAGCGCTTACATGGTAACTATTAAAGACTATCTAATCTTTTTAATCAACACCTTTTGTAAGCGCTACCAAAAATAATATTAAAATTACAATGTGCAATAATTTATAAAGAATAGGTAAATCCCAATGACGGACAAACTCTCTCTACCCGCTAATTCAGTGATGTCATCAACAGATTTTATTTATGGTGTGGCAACAGCTTCATTCCAAATAGAAGGTGGGGCAAGTAGTCGCTTACCTTGTATTTGGGATACCTTTTGTAATACCCCCGGTAAGGTTGCTGACGGCTCTAATGGCCAGGTTGCCTGTGATCATTTCAACCTTTGGCAACAAGATGTTGAGCTTATTGATTCTTTAGGAGTTGATGCCTACCGTTTATCTATCTCTTGGCCTCGTGTAATAAAGCAATCTGGCGAATTAAATCAAGAAGGTGTTGATTATTACCTTGCTATATTGGATGAATTAAAAGCTCGAAATATTAAGGCCTTTGTTACGCTCTATCATTGGGATCTTCCACAATACTTAGAGGATAATGGTGGCTGGCTAAATAGAGAGACCGCTTATAAATTCCAAAATTATGCAGATAAAATTTCTACCGCTTTTGGCGATAGGGTTTATGCTTATGCTACCTTAAACGAACCTTTCTGTAGTGCTTTTTTAGGTTATGAAGCGGGTATTCATGCACCTGGTATTAAAGGTAAAGAGTTTGGTAAGAAAGCCGCACATCATTTATTACTTGCTCATGGTTTAGCGATGCAAGTTCTCGAAAAAAATAGCCCTAACAGTAAAAATGGTATCGTACTTAACTTTACCCCTTGTTACCCAGAGTCTGATTCTGCTGCAGATATTGCTGCAACAGCTTTTGCTGATGACTATTTCAATCAGTGGTATATCAAACCTTTATTTGATGCCCAGTACCCTGAAATTCTAGCGCAACTACCTAAAGAAAATCATCCTGAAATTCAAGACGGTGATATGGAGATCATATCTCACGCTATGGACTTTTTAGGCGTGAACTTCTATACCCGTGCAATTTACCGTGCTGATGACAAAGAAGTTTTCTTTCAAATAGACCCGCCAGCACCGCTTACTGACATTGGCTGGGAAATTTACCCTAAAGCGTTTACTGAGTTATTAGTGTCACTCAATGAAAAGTACTCGCTACCGCCTGTTTATATCACTGAAAATGGTGCTGCCATGGCAGATAAGCTCATTGATGGTGTGGTAAACGATCAAGATAGAGTAGAGTATTATCAAACCCACCTTAACGCAGTAAACGATGCCATTGAACAAGGTGTTAAAGTTGATGGTTATTTTGCTTGGAGTTTAATGGATAACTTTGAATGGGCAGAAGGTTATTTAAAACGCTTTGGCATTGTTTATGTCGATTACGACACGCAAGTAAGAACAATCAAGGCAAGTGGACTTGCTTATAAAGCATTAATTAGTAACAGATAATAAAAATAAAATACCTTAAGTATTGGATGATTAAATGACTAAATTACCGTTCTATGAAAAAGTGGGTTATGCCATGGGAGATGCCGCCGCTAATTTAGTATGGCGTGGTGCCCTCGCTTACCTTGCTGTATTTTATACTGATACTTTTGGTTTAACGGCCGCAGCTGCCGCAATGTTATTTTTAGTTGTGCGCTTATCTGATGGCGTTACCGACATTATCATGGGCATGATCGCTGATAGAACCAACACCCGATGGGGTAAATTTAGACCTTGGATTATATGGTCTACGCCATTATTAGCGCTTTTTATGGTGTTATGTTTTACTACCCCTGATTTAAGCGACAGCAATAAGCTTATCTATGCCTATGTTACCTATATTGGTCTAACCCTAGCGTATACCATAAACAATGTCCCCTACTCAGCATTAATGGGAGTAATGACACCTAGTGACACCGAGCGCACCAGTTTATCTGGTTTTCGTTTTGCTGGCGCCTTTGCCGGTGGTTTACTCGTTATGGGATTCTTACCTGATTTAGTCGCTTATTTTGGCGATGGAAATGATGCTATTGGTTATCAATCTACCATGTATTTATTTGCCGCCATTTTGGTTTTCCTTATGGTAATCACTTTTGCCACCACTAAAGAGCGTATAACACCGGCTGTAGATGAATCAATCAGCTTAAAATCAGAGTTGATTGACTTAAGCAAGAACTTACCCTTTATTATTTTACCGCTTCTAGCAATGACCTTATTTTTCTACTATCGCAATATCTACAGCGGTGTATTTTTTGTCATTATCATGGGGGCAATGTGGGTATTGATTAAAGGTTTAATAAAGAACACCTCAGATAACCTTAGCGGCACCAAAAGAGACATGGTCGATTTATTAACCAATAAACCGTGGTTAATTCTACTAGGCATGGGCTTTTTAACTATGATGTTTAATGGCATAAAATACGGCACAGTAGCCTATTACTTTAAATATCATGTTGGTGATGAATTACTGGCCGGTAAATATTTTATCGCCTTATTGGTGGTTTCAATTTTAGGTGCACTAGCAACCGGGTACTTATCACGTAAGCTAGGCAAACGTAAATTATTTATGGTATCGCTGTTATTAAGTGGTTTGCTAACCGCCGGTTTCTTTTGGGTACCTCAAGGTAACATCCAAGCTATTTTCATTTTAGGTTGTAGCGCAGAGTTTTTTGCCGCCATGATGCCAACGTTATTTTTTACCATGCTAGGTGATTCTGCTGATTATTCTGAATGGAAAAATGGTCGACGCGCAACTGGGCTTATTTATTCAGCGGGTACTTTTGTACAAAAAACCGGTGGCGGCTTTGCCGGTGCTCTAGTGCTGGTTGTGTTAGCAAGCTATGGCTATGACGGTATGGACAAAGCAACCATTGAAGCATCGTTACCAGGTATGCAGTTACTGATGAGTTGGATCCCAGCTGCTTTTGCCTTTGCTGGTGCAGCTTTAATGCTACTTTATCCGCTAACCAGTAAAGACAATCAACAAATTGGCGAAGATTTAACGCAGCGCAGAGCATCTTTAGCGACAGCTTAATTGTTGATGAACGGTGCCCTTTAAACTAAACAGTAAACTTAGTTATTCAAAACATGAGAGTTTTTATTAATGGTTAGTGTAAGAGAAAAGATTGCTTATGGCTTAGGTGACACCGCCAGCAACATCATATTTCAAACAGTGATGATGTTTTTATTACTTTTTTATACTGATGTTATGGGTTTGTCACCTGCAGCAGTTGGTACCATGTTTTTATTAGTGCGCGTAATTGATGCGGTAACCGACCCACTAATGGGCAACATTGCCGATAATACCAAAACTAAATGGGGGCAATTTCGCCCTTACCTTTTATGGTTGTCTTTCCCTTTTGCCATTATCAGCATTTTAGCGTTCACCACCCCTGATTTATCAGCAGATAACAAAATAATTTATGCTTTTGTCACTTACACCTTATTAATGATCGCCTACACCGCGATTAACATTCCCTATTGTGCTTTAGGTGGTGTGATAACGGCTGATGCTAAAGAGCGAGTTACCGTGCAATCTTATCGCTTTGTTTTTGGTATGTTAGGTGGGGTTATTGTCGCAGCAGCAACTATGCCTATGGTGGAGTTTTTTGGCCAAGGTGACAGCGCTAAAGGTTATCAGATGACAATGATAGCAATGAGCCTATTTGGCTTAGTTTTATTTTTATTGTGCTTTTTAGGTACCAAAGAGCGCGTTAGCTTGCCAGAGAACCAATCATCTTCCTTTAAAGAGAACTTATCCTCACTGTGGAAAAACGATCAATGGCGCATCTTATGCCTGACTGGCTTATTCCTGCTTTCAGGCCAAGTATTGCGGTTAACACTTGCGGTATATTATGTGAAATACTTTTTAGGTAGAGAAGACTTAATTACCTCATTTCTCACCCTTGGCGTCATAGCCAGTATGGTAGGTTGTGCTGTGGCGCAACCGCTAGCAAAACGTGTCTGTAAAATAAAAGCCTACATTACATTACAAATAATCGCAGCAACCATATGTCTACTGAGCTTCTTTATTGATTCAGAGCAACTGGTTTTAGCTTATGTGGCTTTTATCGCTTGGAAGTTCTTTTTAGACACAGCGACACCACTGCTTTGGGCTAAGATGGCTGACACCATCGATTATGGTCATCAAAAAACAGGCATACGTGTTACTGGCATGGTCTACTCTGGCATTATCTTTTTCATTAAAATGGGCATTGCCATTGGTGGTGCGCTTGCCGGTTGGCTATTGGCTTTTTATGGCTACCAAGCCGATGTAGTACAAACAGAATCAGCAAAGTTAGGCATATTAATTTCCTTCACCGTATGGCCAGCAATCGGCTCATTTGCCGTTGCTTGGGTGATGAGAAAGTACACCTTAACAGAGAAAAAAATAGAAGATATTCAAGTACAACTAGCCGAAACCGAACAGAATACCGTGACTAGTTAACTAATAAGTAACTATGCTAGAATCTGCCGGTTACAACTCTATTTTTTAATCAAAAATTTACGCTACTTAGGAATATTATGGCGACAATATATGAAGTTTCAAAACTTGCTGGTGTGTCATTAGCAACTGTTTCTCGAGTGATCAATAAAAACTCAAGAGTCAGTGATAAAACCCGCCAAAAAGTCGAGAACGCGATGACAGAGCTAGGTTATCGCCCTAATTCTATTGCCCAATCTTTAGCGTCAAATAGATCAAACAGTGTTGGTATTTTGGTTTCTGAGCTACACGGTCCTTTCTTTGGTCAAATGATGGCAGGTATTGAAGCTGAACTTAGAGCGGCAGGCAAACATGTCATTATCACCACAGGGCACAGTGAAGAAGATAAAGAAAAAGAAGGCATTGAGTTTTTAATTAGTCGAAACTGTGATGCCATTATCTTACACGTTGAAGCGGTAAGTGATGACTACCTTACTAACCTATGCGAAGGCAAAACGCCTGTTTACTTGATGAGTCGTTTAGTTGAGGGCTTAGATGATAACTGCATTAGTTTAAATAATGAGTTAGGCGGTTTCCTTGCCACGCAAGCTGTTATTGAGCAAGGTCACTCTGACATTGCTTATATCGCAGGTCCACAGTTTAAAGCCGATTCTAAAGACCGTTTAGCTGGTCATTTGCGCGCATTAGCTGAACATAATATCCCCTTCAACGAAAGCTTATATTTTGAAGGTGACTTTAAAGAAACCGGCGGTAGTGATGGTTTAAAGCATTTTATCGCTAATAAAAAGCCTTTCAGTGCCTTAGTTTGTGCCAATGATGAAATGGCCTCGGGCTCTATCACCTACGCCAGAGAGCAAGGTTTATCGCTGCCTAAAGAATTATCAATTATCGGTTTTGATAACATCATTTTTGCCAAGCATACCTACCCTAAGCTAACGACCATAGACAACCCGGTTAACCTAATGGGTCATATGGCGGCAAAATTAGTGCTAAAAAATGTTTATGAGCGTAAAAATATTTCCATAACCCATTCATTTGAACCAACGCTGATAACGCGAGACTCGATACACAGCATTAGTTAAATGATGAGTTAATACACAAAGTAAAAAACGAGAAGTAACACACAATGATTAACGTAGATAAAGCCAAAGAAGTAAATTTGGTAGCTGATATTGGTGGCACCAATATCAGATTAGCAATAACTGAAGATAACAAGCTTTCAGCTATTCTTACCTATCAATGTGCCGAATTCCCCAATTTGATTGATGTCATTCGTCAGTATATCAAAGAACAAAACCTTGAAGGTAAAAGCATCAATGCCTGTCTTGCAATTGCTTGCCCAACCGATGATGACTTGATCTCCATGACAAACCTGCCATGGAAATTTTCACAAAAAGCCCTTAAAGAAGATCTCAAGCTAAACAGCTTAACGTTAATTAATGACTATACTGCGATTGCCATGGCTATTCCTTTATTAACCGATGAGCAAAAAGTTAAAATTGGCGGCGGTGAAGCATCGCCTAAAAAACCGATTGCCGTATGTGGCCCGGGCACAGGCTTAGGCGTGGCTAACTTAGTTAATATTAATGATCAATGGCATTGTGTTGGCGGCGAAGGTGGTCACACTGATTTCGCCCCGGTTGATGACGTTGAAATACAAATTTTACAACAATTAAAAACTGTGAAAAAACGTGTCTCGTATGAGCAATTACTTTCGGGCTATGGTTTAGAACAAATTTACCGCGCCTTAGTTGCCATCAACAGTGATGGTGTATCTTTTAGCGACGTAGAGAAGCTGTCAGCTAAAGAGATCAGCTCAAACGCCATTAGTGGTGACTGCGAGGTATGCCAGCAAGCATTAGCACAGTTTTGTAAAGTACTAGGCAGTTTTGCCGGTAACTTAACCTTAACGACAGGCTCACTTGGCGGCTCTTATATCGCCGGAGGCATAGTGCCAAGGTTTGTCGATTTTGTACAAAACAGTGACTTTAGAGAGCGCTTTGAAACCAAAGGCCGGATGTCAGATTTAAATAAACAAACGCCAACTTATATCATCACGGAAAGCCAACCAGGTTTACTGGGGGCTGCTGCTTATTTGAATCAGCTTAGCTAGTTTATTCACTAAAACCAGCTATCAGAAACCAAAAAGCTCAAGAGTCCTTGAGCTTTTTTAATTGACACTTTTGACCTGTCCTAAATAAGCTTGGTTGTTTTTCATCACCAGCCACTCTTCGCAGCACGGCTTTTACTCTTTTGACAAAAGACTTAAACCTTTAACTAACTTCCTGCGAGTTATCTCTAACATAAGCTGCCTGTGCTAATAAAGCCTCTTCAAATAGTGACTTAATTTCCATATTAATATTATTCCTTTAAATTTTATTAACGTTTAAAAAATGTATTTTCGATCAAATTAAAATGATGTTTCTGTGAAAATAAGATTCCCTTACTATCTCGACCTGTTGGACAAGTTACCCCTTGAACAGGGAAGACCTTGCTCGTTTGGCCACGTTTGTTTAATAGGCTCACTGCTTTACTTAATACCTTGCCATCTGACTTTCTCACTAGGGTACTTTCAACAGAATAAATAGGTCCAACCAATGAAATTACATTTCTTTTCAGGTACTTAATGTCATACCCCCCTATAAAAATCTCTTTATCGATTAACAATTTTTTATTATCGATATAAAAACTATTTGCGATACGGCGTAGCTCTACCTCATCTGTAGGGATAGGTCTAAAGTATTCCTCCCCTAATGCCACAGGCTCATAAATAAACTGACCAACACGCCCCTCTTCATGGCAATATTGCTCAAACAAGCTTTCAGAGCGCATTCTCTCGATGCTACTACATGCCATTAAACTACTCAGCAACACCAAAGTAACAGCAACAAAAATCGATTTTGTGTTTTGCTTATAGCTAGTTCTGCTCTTAATAAACCAATTAAAAAATTGCATAAATATCCCTTAAAGTTAATCCACAATAGCTAAACCTTTTAGCTATTGTCTTATTTATTTCAAGCAAAAAAATAGCGCCTTAAGGCGCTATTTATATGGGGTTTAACTTAGAACGGCATTTTCATACCTGGTGGTAATTGCATGCCACCTGTTACTGAACCCATTTTATCTTTATTTTGCTCTTCAACGCGACGTACTGCATCGTTAACCGCGGCAGCAAGTAAATCTTCAATCATGTCTTTGTCATCGTCCATTAAGCTTTCATCAAGCTCTACACGGCGAACACTGTGGCTACCAGTCATAGTTACTTTAACCATACCTGCGCCGGCTTCACCAACAACTTCCATATTGGCTAGCTCTTCTTGTGCTTTCGCCATTTTTGCTTGCATTTGTTGGGCTTGCTTCATTAAGTTGCCCATTCCGCCTTTCATCATTGTCTTCTCCAATATTTCTAGAATAACTATTAGGTTAACTGTTATATAAACTATATTGTGCCATTTTACCCTAAAGCAAGGTTATTTTGAATGTTAGCTAGAGGAATTTGTTTGACTTATCCCCTACAGCTTTAACTTATGAAATAACTTTGCTGATTAAAGCTCTTTACTGGCACTACCTCGCTGAAATAGTATCTTCAGCAATACTCGCTTGAAAATGCTCCTGTAAGGCAACTACCACAGCGTCATCTTTTATTAAGCCCTTGGCATACTCAAGGCGTTTATCATTAATTTGCCCTTGTATTTGATAAGGGTCAGCGACAGTATCTTCAACAACATTAAGAGTTACCGTAATATCTTTAGATAAGAACTCACAAATATAACTTTGCAATTGCTGTTGGGCAACTTCAGTATTTAGGTGTCTGGTCGCCTGATTTAGTTGCAATATCAAATTATCATCGGTGGACTGTTCACTAATGGTGGCATGAATAGCTAATTGACGGATACGGGCAGTAAGTTGCATTGAATCAATCATATGCGCCCATTTATCGACTTGATTTGCTTTGGTGACTTTCGCCGGATCAATACTGTCTTGATGAAACGGTACTTCTGGCTCAGGAACACTGACTACCTTAGCTGCGGGCTTAGGAGTATCTGTTTCACTGTCATTCGCTTGGGTGTTACTTGCTTCAGTTGCTGATGCCTGTTCGGTTGTCGGAGTTTGACGCGCATTTGCGTCACTCGGCTTTTTTGCCTGCTTCTCCAATTCCTTTTTTCGACTGCGAAGCATATTACGCGTGGCGAGTACCGAGCTTACCGGACTATCAATGGCAAGTGGCTCCGCTTTCATTGCTGAAGGTGGTGCTGTTACTTGTTCTGTTACAACGCTAGGCTGCTCAACGGGCACTTGCTGATTTGCAGAATGAGTGAATTGCGCTTGCTCGTTAATAACACTAGGCGTTGAATTTTGTTGAACTTCACCATGATGATTATCAGGTGCCTGTTGCGGCTCAACTTGTAATTGTTCATTAGCAAAGCTGGCAGAATTACTTTGTACCTCGTGAGGATTAGTCGATATAGCCTCTAGAGGTTCAACCTGCTCAGCTACACTTTGATGAAGCGTCGCGGCTTGTTGTTCAATCTCAAGCATTTGCTCATTCAAGTCAGCTTGTTGAACTTGTTCCACTTGTGTTGGCAACTCTGTTGCTAGGCTATTTTCAGTCTGTACTGCAGGACTAGGTGCTTGAACATCGCTGTCGTTCGATACTGAATCAATGACGGCCTCAGCTACTTTTGACTCTGCTACTTTTGGCTCCGCTAATTTTGACTCTGCAACGGCTGGCATTGTAACTTCTGATGCTGTTAATTTTGACGCTGCTACGGCTGACTCTATGGTTTTTGGCTCAGCAATTTTTGCTTCATTGGCTACAGCTTGGTCATCACTGCTCAGTGTAACGTCACTGCTTTTATTGTTAAGTGCTGAAAAGCGAGTGTCCGTATCAAGCTGAGATTTTTGCATCGGCTTAAAGGCAAATAAGCGCAGTAACGTCATATCAAAAGCGGCTTGTTCATCAGAAGCATATGGTAAATCTTTTCGGCCATTTAAGCTGATTTGATAGAATAGCTGCACGTCTTCTGGCGGCATAACTTGGCTGAACTGCTTTAATAGCGCCAGTAAATCAGCAGGCAAGTCAAAGTGTTGCTCAACAATTTGCATCAAGGCTATTTGATGAAACAGCTGGATTAACTCGGCAAATAAGCGACTGTAGTTAGGGGCATATGAGGCAATCTCTTGAGATAGTGCCATCAACGCTTGGCTGTCTTGTTTTAGTAAGGCGGTTACAAGTTGGTAAACCCAGTTTTGATCAATACCACCTAGCATTTGTTGGACATTGACTAAGCTGATATTACCTTGACCCTGTGCAATGGCTTGGTCTGTTAAGCTTAACGAGTCACGCATACTGCCGCGAGCCGCTTTTGCTAATAAAGTCAGACAACCTGGCTCAGTACCGACCTGCTCGCTAGTGAGTATTTCAGCAAGCTTCTCTTCAATTTGCTTTACCGTTAGCGCCTTTAAATGAAACTGCAAACAGCGTGATAATACGGTAATCGGCAATTTTTGCGGATCGGTAGTGGCTAAGATAAATTTAACGTGCTCAGGCGGCTCTTCTAAGGTTTTTAATAGCGCATTAAAACTATGACGAGAAAGCATGTGCACTTCATCGATTAGATAAACCTTAAACCGACCTCGGCTGGGAGCATATTGCACGTTATCAAGAATTTCACGGGTATCATCAACTTTTGTTTTAGAAGCCGCATCAATTTCTAACAAATCGACAAAGCGACCTTGGTCAATATCTACACAGGTATCACATGTGCCACAAGGTTTATCGGTAATGCCAGTATCACAGTTTAAGCTTTTGGCAAAAATACGAGCAATGGTGGTTTTACCTACGCCACGGGTGCCGGTAAAAAGGTAGGCATGGTGAAGACGTTTTTGCGCCAACGCATTGGCTAAAACACTAACCACATGCTCTTGCCCCATTAACTCTTGAAAGTTTTTAGGTCGCCATTTTCGTGCTAAAACTTGATAACTCATATGATTAACTTATTGCTATGTTAGTAAACTACTCGCCTTCAAACTGGACAAGAGAGTGAGGAGTGATATTAATGCCAGCTAACTTTTTCTCTCCACCTAGATCAGGTAACGAAATAACAAAACCGGCATCTGCAACCTGAGCACCAAGACGGCGAATTAATTTAGTGGTTGCTTCAATGGTGCCACCGGTAGCTAATAGATCGTCAATGATTAGAACTTTGTCGTTAGGTGTTAAAGCATCTTGGTGAATTTCTAACACATCTTCACCGTACTCTAATTGGTAGCTTTGAGAAAAGGTATCGCGAGGTAACTTGCCTGGTTTTCTCACCGGAATAAAACCTATATTAAGGGCAAGCGCTAAAGGAGCACCAAATAGAAAGCCTCTAGCCTCTGTACCAACAACTTTAGTAAAGCCTTGGTCTTTATATTTATTTTTTAGCAGCTCAATAGTTAAGGCAAACGCCTTTTCATCTTCTAATAAGCTAGTGACATCGCGAAACATAACGCCTTCAACAGGGTAGTTTGGGATGGTGTGTATAGCGTTAATTAACTGCTCTTGTGCTTCATTCATATTGGTAAGTTATACCAGCCTATACTGGTTTATTTAGGTAAATAAATAGATAGGCAAAGCATAAAGCAATTCAGCGAATATTTATAGCGCTAAAAACGACACTGCTAGTAAATTAGGCGTTAAGTTGTAAAGTTTGATACTCAGATGAAGCAGGCGAAAACTCAGCTAACATTTCAATAAAATGTTGTTCATCTATCGGCTTATCAATCACAGCATGAAAAAATTCAAACTCAGGGAAGGCTTTTAAAGTATGTGTACCCTGTGTTGTCATGAAAATCACAGGGATATCAGTGTACACAGGATTGTTCTTGAGGTTTTTTGTCAGTTGAATACCATTCATTAAAGGCATCAGATGATCAATGATATAGAGTTGATAATCAGCTTTTTGCACTTTCGCGAGCGCATCTAGGCCATTAATTGCTATATCTACACTGTGTCCTTGTGAAGTTAAAACGGCTTGTAGCTTTTCTTGCACAACTTTCTTGTCTTCTACTACTAGTATTTTCATATCGCTTTAATAAAACTATCCATTATTTGGCGCGAATATTACCCTAAAATCAAACAATGAGATAGGAATAACTTGTAACAGTTGTGCAAATCAACGAACTTTACGTAACGAAAACTTAGCACAAATGTATTATTAGCATTCCAGTTGCTGATACTATTTATTTAGTTTTAATTGCGAACGCTTTGGAGCCGAGTTGCTTTTAGGATTAACATAAATGCTACTCGCATTAGGTCTTGCGCCTTCAACATAGGGGGTTTTTGGCTTAGCTTTACCGGTTTTTTTACCTTGATAACCTGCGCCCTTGCCTGGAGCATTCTTAGCTGAGTCATCGCTAGGCTTGGTTATCTTCGCTGTTCTTGCAACATGGTATTGTTTATCAACCGCTTGTAAGAAGTTTCTTAAAACCTGATCTTTACATTCTCGGTAATGCTTATGGTCAGGCTTACGTGAAAACGCACTAAGCTCAGGTTTACTTAACCTAAAATCGACATCATTAAGCAAAGCAATAATTTGCTCTGCTTGTAAGTTAAGCGCTATTTTTAATTTGGTTAGAATAATATTATTGGTGAGGCGTTTTTCGGGTGCTATTTGTGGGCCTGGCTTTTTACCTCTTTTTTCATTAATAAAGCCATTGAGAAAAGTTGCCAGTAGGCTATCGTTTATTGCAACAAAATCACTGTCGTTATCCTTTTTTAACCATTGACTGATTTGTTCTCTATTTACCGACTCTTCTGCTGAAGCAAAAATGGCCACCATTTGTTTGTCGTTAAAATTAAAGGTATAACGCAGTCGGCGCAAAACATCATTATTGTTCAAGGTAAAATCCAGTCAAAGTCATTAATAAGCTATTATACACATTTAACACATGCCAGTTCTAGTAAGTTTAAAAAGCCATATGCCCATCTTAAGCGCTCAACCGCTGATAAAATTGATTACTGAGCATATATTACCGTGATCAATTTACATTCAAGGATAAGGCTGGTTAAAGTTTTAATGCTTTAAAAGCAACGTAATAAATTCAGCTGATATTTATCAGTGAAATACCTCACGACTAAAGTGCATATGCTTAGCTGTTGTCATAATGTTTTTAAAACTCTCTTGGTCTACACAAATCAATGTTTCATGATCTCCGGCTTCTAAATAAACCTCAGGTAGGTGGTCAAGATCCTCCTCACAAACCACAGATAGGTTATACGGTTGTGCAATAGGTGGGATCGCACCCGGCTGACAATCTGAAAAGAGTTTATATACTTCTTGCTCTTTCATTAACCTATAGCTGCCGTGGAGGCTTTCATTAAGAGAAGAAAAACTGATTTTGTGATCTGCCGGTAATACTGCCATCACCTTCTTGTCTTCATGATTTATTAAAATAACAGCTTTAGCGATGTGCTTTAAAGCTATGCTTGCAGTAATGCCAGTCCCAACAGAGCTGTTGGAATGAAAATGCTTAATTTGCTGGAATGGAATTTGATTATCATTCAAATAACGAGCAATGCGTGTTGAAGTATTCATATTAACCTCGTAACTATTTACCCTGTCTACATTATAGTATCAAATCAAGAATAGAGCCTTAAAAGTTAATGAGCCGTGCTAAATAACGAAAACAAAAAAGCGGACCTAAAGTCCGCTTAATCATGTTAGGTAAAGCTAATTAGCCACCACATTTTTTACTTTTTTCTTTGCTTTTCCCTTCACCACATTTACCTTCGCCACACTTCCCTTTGGCTTTCTTTTTACCTTCACCGCATTTGCCTTCGCCGCATTTACCTTTGCTACTTTTCATTTTACCTTCACCACATTTACCTTCGCCGCACTTGCCTTTAGCTTTCTTCTTACCTTCTCCACATTTACCTTCGCCGCACTTGCCTTTAGCTTTCTTCTTACCTTCACCACACTTGCCTTCGCCGCACTTTGCTTTTTTACCATCTTTTGTCTTACCTTCACCGCACTTATCACCTGTATGTGCTGCAGCAATTGTCACTAATTCATTACTGGCAAATGGATTGGTATCAGCTTTGGCTACGTTGCTTGTTAATAGGCCTAAGGCAAATACACCTACTAGGGCTGCAATTGTAGATTGTTTAACTATATTCATGATTTATTTCCTTTTATCTGTGCTGTTAAGTTATCTCATTATTATTGAGATTTATTTATATGACTTTTTACATAGACCTGCAAGAACTAAAAATAATTTCAATAACATCAAAAATTTGCCAATAAAAAACCAGCATATCTTTAAAAGATAATGCTGGTTTTATTAAGTGTAGTTAATTTACTTTAAGTTAGTAAACTAAATAGCAACTTTTTTACGCTTCGCTGTGTCAACGATAAAGCTCTTCCAACCTTTAGCAGACTTACGTGCGCTTGGGTCTTTCATTGCTTTTTGAATAGCAGCATATGCTTCTTTATACTTTTCAAGATAGAAGTATGACTCTGCAATACTCATATGAATACGGCCTTGGTTAGAAATACCTAACTCAAGCGCTTTATTCAAAGCCACAACAGCTTTTGAGAACTGCTCATCTTGCTTCAGTAACATACCTTGTTTGCGATAGTGCTTTGCACTGTTGGTCATTTTAGCTAATTCGCCGTAAT
This sequence comes from uncultured Colwellia sp., assembly GCA_913057925.1. Classification (GTDB taxonomy): domain Bacteria; phylum Pseudomonadota; class Gammaproteobacteria; order Enterobacterales; family Alteromonadaceae; genus Colwellia. The sequence continues at coordinate 24,281 of CAJXPG010000054.1, forward strand.
AACCTGCCGCTTTATCAATATGTTGAGCTGAATGCCAAGCATTAGCTAAGGTAGCGATGTTTTTATCGTCACGCTTAACAAGACCTGACTCGATGTACTTTTCAAGTAATTTAGCCGCTTTATAAGGCGCTTCAGATTGCGAGTATAAACTTGCAAGCGTCTTAATTTGACCTTCTTTATCAAGATGACCAAGCTTATAAGCCATATCAAGCGTTTGAGAAGCTTTACCGTAATCCTCAACTAACAAATAGAACATTGGTAGTTGAACCCACCATTGTTTATTGTCAGGGAATAACTGGATAACCGTTTCTAATACTTTGATAGCTTCTTTATATTTTTTACGTTCATAATAAGAAGTGATTTTCAAAATATAAGGGTTTTGGTTTGGCTTATCACCAAAAGCAGCAATCGCTTTATCAGCTGGCTCAATAACTTTGTCTAATTGCTTTAACGAGTAATACGCATTGGCAATTTTGATATAAGTTTGACCGTCACTCTCACCAGAGAATTCCATCCAAGTATAGTAAGTTTCTAACGCACCTTTGTAGTCTTTGGTTTGCATTTGCATGTCACCCAATAACTTTAAAGATTCGCTATGATCAACTTCGTTCAGAATATCTGGGCCAACAGCTTGTTTCAAATAATCAATGGTCTTTTGCTCATTGTTACCTAACGTAGCATACATAACCGCAATCATACGAGCTACATAAGCTTTGTCATAAGCTTTTGAAGCATCGATATCTAACAATACTTCAAGCGCGCCTGGAATGTCGTCGGCACTATAAGCTTCAAAAGCTTTTTGTACCTTTTTACCGACACGTGGGCCAACTAATTGCGTAGGACGTTTCTTTTTCTTCTCTGCTTGTTCAGCACCCGCAGCTTCTGCATAATTTGCAAAAGGTGCTTGTGCAACCAGTAGAGAAGCAACAACAACAAGAGAAGTTGATAATTTTTTAAGTTTTAAAGTTTTAAACATAACTACTAACCTCCCATTTTGAAGTCAAGTTGAACTGTTAAACCAGGACGTCGTTGCGCTTTACCATCAACAACTTTTGGCTTGTATTTCCACTTTCTAAGAGCACGTCTAGCTTCTTTGTCAAACACACGTTTAGGCTTAGCTTCGATTATTTTAACATCTTCAACACCACCAACTTCGTTGATTGTGAATGACATGATTACATAACCTTCTTTACCATCACGAGCAGCTTGTATTGGATATTTTGGTTCAATACGTACTATCGGCGTAGCATCACCATCACGACCCAATCCAGCTCCAGGAGCAGACAAACCAGCTGACGCACCTGACATTTGAACACCAGGCATGTTGAAATTCAAACCACCAGTATCATTACTGGCTTCTGGCTCAGGTGTTTGCTGCTTAGGCGGCGCTTTAGGCGGCGGAGGCGGCGGCGGCGGTACACGTCGACGCTGTTCTGCTGCAGACTTTGGCGGCGTAGTATTTACTTCTACGATAATATTTTCTTGTTGCTCTTCCTTGTTTCGATCACCTGATGAAACAAGGAAAGCCATAAAAGCAAATAAGCCAAAGGTAACTACAGCGCCTAGTAGTATTGATACTAAAAAGCGAACCATATTCTACCCCTTAGCAGCCGCGATAGAAATTCGGTCTATGCCAGCCTCTTTGATTGCATCCATTACTTTAACAACGATACCGTGCTTGGCATCCTTGTCAGCTTGAATGATTACAACATCGGTAGGTTGTTCAGCAAGTAATTTTTCAATCCTTGCACCAACACGTTCAATGTCTACTCGACCTTTATCTAACCAGATTTCACCGTTATCTTTAATTGCAACAAAGATATTGGCATTTTTCTGTTTAGTTTGGTTAGCCGCTTTAGGTTTATTTACTTCAATACCAGCTTCTTTTACAAATGAAGTGGTTACGATGAAGAAGATCAGCATGATAAATACGATATCTAGCATCGGTGTCATATCAATTACTGCTTCTTCGTCTTCACGAATACGTTTACGTGCCATGAAAATATCTCTCTAGTGATGAGGTAAACTGTCAACCAGTTTAGCCTTTGCTAGTTTA
>CAJXPG010000055.1 GCA_913057925.1 uncultured Colwellia sp.
AAGAGACAGAGGTTAGGCGGTTCGTGTAGCTCGCTTAAGTTGTGACTTTGCGTTTCTTATTTTACGCTTTAATTCCACAAGATCTTCATTAAGTTTTATTTGTTCCATCTTTGTGTATTTTAAATGATTAAATATGCTTTCTTCTTTTTTAGCCATGTCAAAAACATAATCCCACGGGTACATAATATAACCACACTCAGAACACTCTAAAACTTTGTTGTGCTCATCAGCTAGCATTTGATTATGGTTGCATCTATTAAATTCTCGCTTTTTAACGCCTCGTTTTCTTTGCTTTTTCAAACTAAGATCAAACGTTAGTATTTTTTCATCACTCATAAAAACCGCCTAACAACTAATTGTACAGCGACAAAACAGTCTGCTGCCTGTGTTTTTTAATATTTTAAACTCACCCTCTAACTTACGCGCTCATTGCTCTGTGCGTTGTTTTGCGCGTAAATAATAAAGGTTATGCGCCAATTACATCTTTATCGTTATCAGCCCATCCAGCCACAAACTCAGCTAAAGAGTCAGTGCTTTCAAATGCCCACTTTCTACCGCACATCCCCTGTCCTGCATTCTCGTAAACAATGTAACCAGTTTCACCGCGCTCAATACTTAAATCACCAATTCTGTTTTCCATCAATCAATCCTCTTGAGTGTTCGTCCAGCGCATAACAAAACGCTGCATTTGATTGTCGTTTCGCTGGCGCTTACGCCAACAACTGAGCTAAGGGTTATGTGGAATTACTCGATATCAAATTCTTCAATGTCATACTCAGTATAACCATTGTTATTATCATCTTTAGCCCATTCCACCTTACTTCCCTCTGCCTTAGCCCTGCTGGAATAAACGCCTAGCACATAGGCTCCTTCATAGGGAAACCTAACTATCAATACATAAACCATAATTACCTCCTGAGTAATCGTAATTCAACACATAACAACAAAATCAACGCGACTGCGCTACGCTTGCTCGTTATTTAAAAGGTTATATTGCAAAGATTTCATCAACGTAAACCCATGTTCTTATTTGTGCGTTAGTCATACTCATTTCTTTTTCAAACGCAACCATCCACCGCTCTGTAACTTCGTTGTATTTAGCTAAGTAAGCCTCAATACCAAAATAGGTGGTTACTAAACATTCACGCCTATCTTGCGGCAATTCATCGCTACCATGCAACATAACAACATGTTCAATCGGATTGCTTACAGTTGGTTGTTTAGTTTCGTTATCCATTTTCTATCACTCCAGTTTAAATATTTGTATTCTTAATTCAGGCGCAACGCGCTTAACATAAAAGGTTATAAGTCAAAAGCCTCTGTTAATAGTTTTACCATATCAATAGCAGCTTCTTTACTTATATCTATGCTTGTTTCATTGTCAGAATGATAATGGTCGCTTGAGTGTTCCACGTAATCCAAAGAGATATCACCCTCAAAATTACCGCCGTAAACAGTTCTAACTAATTCGCACGACCCGCTTAATATAACTTTTATTTCCTTCATTTTAGTGTCTCCTTTTGACTTATAACAACCCACTCAAATCGGATTGCATAACAGTTAGTCGCCTATTCTATTTGGGAGCAGGCAACCGTTTAGTGTATGGTTAGGCGGTTAAGCTTTCTTTAAGTAATCTAGGTACATGCTGAAACACTGATTCAGGTCTATCCCATTCACGTTCAGCGTACTTTACCACCTCACAGAACCAACATTTAAACCAACTAACATCCTCAAGTTCTGCTAACTGCATATAGTCCATTAAGTGAAATAACTCACCTGTAGAACTGCTATTAAAAATCCTTTCGCTATACTCTTGTATGTTTAGTTTTTCTAAAGCCTCTTTAAAATTCATTTTATCTACCTCTTCAAGTTACCGCCTAACAACATAAATCAATCGGACACGCTACGCTTGGCCGCTGTTTATAAGGGTTATTTACTCAGCCGTTCATGTATTGCTTCAACCATTATCTCTAGCACTCATACCAGCGTGTATAATTTTAATTTCTGTTTCTGATAACTCACCTTTAGCTTCTTCTATAGCTGAATCGTCATCACCTTCAAAAATCTCCTTGTAACAAAAAAACATATTTCTAGCTTGTTTTAATATCTCAGCTATTTTTGTTTTATGCCCTTTAGGGAAGTTCCTGTAAATATATTGGGATAGCTCGTCATCTCCTCTAAACTGCTCAATATAACCCCATAAAACTAATGGCTCACTATTATTATCATAAAGAGAATTAAACTTAGATGAAGCTTCTTTTGCAGCCTTACTCCCCATCATACCCCATTGAAATCTTATAGTGCCTTTCTGGTCTTTAGCAGCAAGAAAGCTAATTTTTCCGCCTTCGAACTCAGAGTACCACACCCACTCTTTTAGTCTAAGGCTCCATGTTTGCTTCGGCTTTTGCCCTGACATGTTGACTTCATTATCTAATAGTTTTATGGATATTTGAGGATAATCATAAAGCTCAATTCCTATTCCCCAGTTAAAGCACGCCCTCTTAAATGAGTCGCTAGCCAACCCTTTTGCTGCTTCGGTGTTTGACTCTGTTCCGGTATCTTCTTTTGACACCCATTGTTTATTGTCAGCGTCCCATAAAGAAACAATGCAATTGTGATTATTATTAACATGAGATCTAGACCAGCCTAAAGGCGTACAAACCTCGTTAAGTCTGTTTATGTCAACTCTTGCATCTTTGTAAGCTAAAATAGTTGCATACCCACCCTTATTTATTGACTGCACCCGAAAGTCAATCTCATCGACACTAAGCGGTCTTGTTAAAGCTTTAAAATCAATCATTATTGAATTGCTCCTCACTAAAGTGATCTGCCTTTGCTTCAGCTTCGTATTGTTCTGCCGTCATTTCTTCTGTGTCACTCATCACCTAGCCCCTCTAAAATAGTTAAATCTGCATGTATAGCACCTTTAACTTGTGAAACAGTCGTGTAACCCTGTTCGTCTATCTCTTCCAGTAAACTAACTAGTGCCGCTTTATTGCCTTTTTTCCAAGTCTCGCCAATTGACTTTATTTGTCTTTGTGCTAAATCACTAATCATTGTATTAGCTCCTGAATCTTGCTTATGTACATCTCTCTAATCTCGTTATCGCTTGCATTTTCATACTCTTCAAAATCAAGCAGCTCAGTAACATCATCATAAAAATAAATTTCACCATTGATAAGCACATAATTATTTTTCTCTAGATGTATATATAAATCATTAGCGCTCACTTGCTCTGGTTCATCACAGTGTATAGCTATTTGGTCTGATACGTAACAATCTGTCATGTTCTCTCTCCTTTGTTTTGATGTATAAATACTAAAACATAATTTGACATTATGCAAATATTAAATTAATATTTATTTCATCAACAATAAATAAGGTTTAAATATGAGTAAAGATAAAAAAACAAATGCAGTAGCAGTTCGTCACGATGTAAATGTTTTACTAGATGAGTTACAAAAGAAAAGAAGCGACGATATGAATTTGGTTAACACTAAAGTATCTATAGTTGCTGACTTGATAATTAAAGCATACAAGAAGGAGTGTAAATAATGAAAGGTATTAACCAAGAATTAGACGCAAAAATAAAACAAGAAGTTATCGTTAAAAAAGCCTTAAACGAGGCAAAGGAGACAGTTAAAAGGCAAAGACCTATAACAAGGCGAGCTATTGAAGATAGAAAGGATTTGATCGAATTAGAACTGTTACAGAATGATTATATTAATGAATATGAATAGTCTAGACGCTCAATTTGAACAATTGATAACTGAGCGTAATAATTTTGAAAAGGAGAATCTAAAATTGAGAGAATTAGTTAAGTCACTTAAACGTACAATTGAGGATTTGAAAAATGACAAAGCTAGAAATAAAAGAGTATCAGGAGAATATTAAGGTTTGGGTTCCTGGCGGTGATGTAACGATGGAAGATGTTATTGTGCATGGGTTAGTTGATGAATGCGTTAAAATAGCTAATAGAGCTATAGAGAGGTTACTAAATGGGTGAATGGTTAGTAGAGTGTATTTATAGATTATTAAGCCGCAATTAAGCGGCTTTTTTATGGGTGTTATTTAGAATGGTATATCATCAAAATCAATTGCCTGCTCTTGTGTGTTTACTTTCCCGGCATCTGTTGATGACCTCCTTGCTGGTAATAAGCTTGAGTGTTTGCGCCTTGCTGCTGGGGTACTTGTTGTTGTGGTGCTTGTTGTTGAAAGCCATTTTGCTGCTGTCCTTGGTTGTTGTTAGCGCCTTGGTTGTCATCATCAAAGATTGAAATCATAACCATATCGCGTTGCTGCCCGTTATTCTTAGCTGCTAACGAGTTTTGTTTTATTAAAACGCCAGCAAGATTAATACTAGGATCTAACAACATGTAATCACCATTGTTATTATTTAGCATCACACCTAACTTAGTGTACTCGCCTTTGGTTTGGCCGTCTTTTTGGTACTCGCCTGTTTTTGCTACTATACGTTTTGCCATTGTCTTCTACCTTTTAGTTAAATTAATTTATTCTATAACACTACGCTCAATGGGACGCAAGCGCCCATTAGCTATTTGTTAGCAGGAATTACTCATCCTCTACAGTGTAACCATAATTACTCTTGTGTTCCTCCATCTCATCACTACATTTTTTAAACTCTGTAACTAGGTATATAAGTGTTAAGTTTGAATCTCCTTTCATTGCGGCGATCATTGACCTTGCGTAAAATTCACACTTATCAGTATAAACCTCTAACTTCTCAACATAATCAATTTTGTATTCGCGTAATTCACTACTAACAACATGTTCAATTTGACCGCTAACAGTTTGCTGGTCGTCTTCTTTTTTGTAATCAATATCGCCTTCAACTGACATAATAGTTTTCTCCTCTAGCCTCGCGGCAAGTTAACATAAAGGTTATGTGTCTAATTCGTTATATATGCTTCTGCCTAATTCAGTAAGCACAACTGCATCTTCAATAAACACCACTATACCCATTAGCTTTAATTGCTCATTGGTTTTCTTTGCTTTTGAGTGGGTGCAACTTCCATCAACCCATCTGCCTATGGCTTGTATAGTTTTCTTTTGTCTCTTGTTTAATTTTCCGTAAACGAGATCAATATCTGGTTTTTCTCTACCGCCAAAATCTTTACCTCCTACGCCTACATTCGGTGCTTGAAACATTTTTACTCTCCTATTAATTTCAGTTAAAACACATAACAACACGCTAAATTGTGACAAGCAAAGCTTGCCCATTAGCTCTAGGTTAGGTTGCATCACCATACATTAGTTTAAATTCAACTTTATGGCTTCTAAAATCACCGTTACCGCTTGCGTGAACCTCATAGACTAAATTATCATCTGTCTTAATTTCTGCGTAAGTGCCATCGTGATAAATAATATCCCAAGTATCATCAATGTGGTGATCTAGCCAGTCATTCATAGTTAGCGTATTATTCGCTAACTCTTCCTCTGTTTCCCATAAATAATCATTCATTGTTTTTACCTTCTGTGAAAATGCAAACCTAACAACGGTTTTCAGGTCGGACTAGCAACAGTTGGCTAGTCGGTTTAATTTAAGTTTAATGGCGGTTGCTAGCCGCCTAAAACAAGGTTATATTGCCTTTGGCTTGCTTGGTCTGTCTATGCCTTGCCAGTGAGTAATTGTGTAGTGATCAGGGTTAACATCTTCATCATCTACCTCGTAACCAAACCCAGTCCGGTACCCTTGTGATACACCTAGTTCATCACTATAAACCCATACAAAAACATCTAGCGTAGGCTTTCTGTCTTCGACTTTTATCCATTTATCTTTCATTCGTTTCTACTCCTGTGTTTACGGCAAATATAACAACAATTTCATAACGGACACAAAACTGTTGGTTACCTCCGTCTATCAGTGGCACTGTGTGCCGCTAATTTAAAAGGTTATACATCATTTACTAGTTTATCAAAATCTGATTTCTGTATTCTCTGGCCTTTAAACCAGAAGTATTTATGTTGTGTTGGAAAGTGGCCTTTTAAAGCTAGCCATGCTTGTTCAATTATACTCATTTTGATTCACTCCACGTATTTAAATAAAGCCTCTCACCCTTATCATTGTAAAATGATATATTTCCTGTAGGTGTTGCTCGTATACTTACTCTTTCTTTTGGCGTCTCAACACTAATTATATGCGCTTTTTTATCGCTGCAAGTTCTTGTTATTTTCATGCTGCCAAAGTCAAAACCAAACTCTGTTTCCATTGTTACTCTCCGTTGTTAAATTTAAAAATAAGGGTCATTAGATGCACTAAAAAGGGCAATCGTTCAACTCTTTTATAAATGCCTTTTGCTCTAACTGCTCTTTAATTGTCATTCTTTGGTACGGATAACACCAGTCACCTTCTTTGTATGGATTAGGGTTTTTATAAACTACTTCATAGTAGAATTCATCGTATTCACTAAGGTAACCTGCCATTTCAAGCTCCCATCTATTATTTTCTACATCACATGTATCTATCTTCCAAAACCATAAGTTATCTGAGCCTTTAACCCTTCTGGCCTCAATGTAAATATAACCCTCTGTTTGCTCATGCTCACCATTGACACATTCATCTTTTAACCATTCTATTTTTAACCAAACCTTTCTATATAATTTTGGCAGTTCCATTTTATTTCTCCAATAGGTGACATTTAAGTACTATTAGGGATATACCCGAATTAATACCTATTCAATTTTAACCACGATATACACAAAAGTAATCAGCAAACATTTTTACAATCCTTGTCAGGCTGCTAAAACCTGTACCGTCATAATCACAAAACGCTGTTTTACCCGTACTTAAAGGCTATTGTGTATAAAAACTAATTGCTAATTTACAGTTTTAGCTAAACCGTTAGGGATTTTTACAAGATACCAATTAACTTGGCAGTGTTAGTCTGTATAGTGAAATGAGCTAAGAACTTCACGACACTAATGGCCGCTTACTCTCTGTGCATAGATAATCAAATGCACTTGACTATTAACTCACTTCACTTATACAGACTATAGAAGCTTTGAAATGGATTGCGTCTGACTGGACTCGAACCAGTACCGTTAAAAACGTGTAGCTATACCATGCTAGCAACAGACACAAAAAAGGGCATTTAGATCATGTAACCTCTGTTAGAAAGAGGGGTGAAATCTAGAAGGAAAAACCCACCAGAAGCCACATGTCTAAATACCCTATTTCTAAATTTCTTTCAAAACAGCTTTCTACACTGCGATAACTATTTTACGCTATTTATCCTTATTTTCAAGGTTTGATTTTCTTACTTCGCCTATTTTTATTATTGATGCTACAACTACCGCTAATGGCATAAATACAGCAAGTAAGCCAAATAAGATAATACCTATGACGTCCCACGCCTCATGTACAAAGTTAAATACCACTGTTAAATCAATAATCATTCTGACTCACCTATAAATAAATGTTTGCTTTCTCTTAGTTCTTGAAGCCATACGTCATCGTGATAACCCCATGAGGCTTTATTTCTTTCTATTTCTTTTAATTTCTTGTACCCATCAGGGTTAGCGCTATTACAAAACCCCTTTAAAGACTTACCGGCGACGTTATAATTAAATAACGCTAAAGCTTTTGTTGTTGATCCACCATTAAGAACAAATACTGCTGCATTGTATTTATTAATGATTGTTTTGATTTCGTGATTCATTCGATCTTTTAAAAGGTTAGTCATTATTTATCTCCTTTGGTTTCAAGTCTTAATGAGTCAATAAATTCGTAAACTACATCTTTCCCGAGTTTTGATATAGCGAATCTTTTTAGTTCAGCGAGTTCTGCCTCTATTTTTTCTATATGAGTTCTTGTTCTTGATTTGTCATCAGCACCAATAACCTCTTTTAATGCCGATAACTTTCTGCAAACCCTATTCATTTCAGCGCCAACAGCTTTATTTTTTCTTTTTGTTTTCGCCATTTCTTGCATCTGCCTAGCTTTTAGAGTCAGCGTTTTTAATCCGTATTCGTTGCTTGAGTCAATGCGCTTGATCGCTTTGTTTTCATGAGGAAATACAGTTATCAACTCTAACGTCCCTTTATTTACAACGCCGCAAACCCCAAGGTTATCAAAAGACTTTATCTCTCTATAGCCCTTTAATAACTGTTTTCTAGCCTCTATACTGCAAGTATTAATTAAAAGCTCAAACGTACCAGCATCAACATCCGACACCTTACTTTCTAAAAAGTCATTATCGACCAAATTATAAAACCTTTCACCTATCCTTTCGCTTGCATGCTTAGATATAACCATTATGTAATCTATAACCATTCTATTTACTCCTTATCTTCAAGTTTATTTAAATAGCCAATACACCATTAAGTGATAACATTGCTACCCACCACTTAATGTTTGTAATATCTGCATCATCCATAACCATAGCTAAAAATATTGCCACAAGCGCGCCTCTTACAATTATTAAGTACTCACTCATTCTATTTACTCCTTGGTGGTAAATATTTAAACCTGAATCCGAATATAACTCTGTATGGTGTAAACCCATAACGTTCAGAAAAAATAATAAATGAGTCATGTTTTTTGATGTGCAACCCATGACCGAAAATTCTTATCCAGAAACATTTACCATAAACCCCTTCCCCATAATCCCAAGATATTATTTTCATTATTACTCTCCTATCCTAACCATACTAATAGCACTAAACACGCTATACCAATTATTGTTAAACGTTTTGCGCCTACAAAGTTTATTCTGTCATCGTTATATCTTCTGTTCATTTTATCTCTCCTGTTTGTTGATGGTTTAATAATTACATAAAAGAATTGACACGTCAATATAATTATTATAATATTTGCAACAGATATCAAAACAAGGACTTATAAGAATGAAGCAAAAACAAAAACCACTTAGTTTTTCATTACACCCAGACAATCACGCCTATATAGAAGCGGTCGTATTGAAGCAGAAAAAGACTAATAGCCGATACAATAGATCTATGTATATGGATGACTTGATCACTCATTTAAGAACCAAGGCGAAGCCAAAGGCTAAGGTTGGATTAGCTGAAATTACTTACCCCGCAAGCCTTAATATTAAGGCTTGGGATAAATGGATAGAGTTCAGAAAGAAAGCTAAGTATGCAAAATATAAAACTGATGCGACTATGGTTAAGCTTTCTAAAATGGGCAATGATGCCGAACAGTTATTGATAGTTCAAAACTCAATTGATATGCAGTATCAAGGATTGTTTGCATTAAAAACTAATAACTCAGCATCAGGCAAAACATCTGGCAACCTATCAGCATGTGAGGACTTTATAAATGGATGATTCAGATAAAAAAGAATTCGCCACTATATTTTATGCAATGGGTGAGTTTTACGATAAAAAAGTAAGCACTGAATTATTATCAATGTACTTTGATGACTTACTTGAATTTAGCATTAATGATGTTCGCTTTGGCGCTAAGTCTCACAGGCAAGACCCGAAGCATGGAACATTTTTTCCTAAGCCTGCTGATATCATTCGCCACTTACAAACCGGTAAATTATCAACAGAAGAAAAAGCAGAGTTGGCATGGGCGCAAGTCCAACAATGTTTGCGTGCTAACGGTTCTTATGGTGGGTTGAGAATTGAAGATAAGCAAGGTATAGCCGCATTAAAGTCATTTACTACTTGGCAAGAGTTCTGCTTGATGGATGCGAGTAAGCTTACATGGGCTAAAAAAGAATTTATAAGCATGTATTCAACTTACGATAAAACACCGCTAGAAATGCTTCCTAGCTCGTTACCTGGATTGGTTGAATTACATAATCACAAAGAAAAATACGAGCAAAAAGGGCCGCAAGACATGAAAAGCATTATGGACGGCATAAACAAGCACAGATTAAACAATAAGGATTAAGTTATGCAAACAAACGTAATGCAAAACTCAAGAACACCTATAGGTCAAGTTAATTGGTCTAAGTGGGAAGATAGGATAATAGCTCAATGTGCCGGCAAGCTACCAAAAGAGCAGATAGGTAATATATTAAACTTTATTGATAACAATAGAGTAAGAAGCGTTGACGCTATTGTCATTAGAGCCGCTAAGCTAGGTTGGAAATTAAAGATTAAGAAGGGGAAATAAGATGAAACCAAGATTAGATATAAATATATTTAGATTAATAGGGCGTAAACCAGGATACACGCCAAAAGCAAAGCCACCAACAACTCCGGGTTACAAATTCCCAGCAGAGACAGTGGGCTTGGTACTTAAAGCTATTAGATGTACCACATCAATATCAAGGCAATCATTAATTAAAAAGGTTAGCCTTTCTGAGACTACAGTTCAAGCAATTGTAAACGAGCTAGAGTCCCAAGGATTAGTTAAAAAGAAGATTAAACAATACAGCAAAATAAAAAGCCTAATCTTAACCGCAGTTCGAACCAAGGACTTTAAGCCTGTTCGAGCAAAGCCGAAAGATAGCACTCTAAAATTAGTGTTAACGACGATAAAAAGACACAAAGAGATTTGCAAATTGAGCTTATCAAAGAAAACAGGATTTCAAAAAAATACAATTAATTCATGTATAGAGCTTTTAATAGATCAGGGGCGTATAGCTAAAAAGTTTCTCCGGCATTATGGCGGCCATGATATGTACACTTATAGCGCAATTAAAGGGGTTGATAATGAGTAACTATACATACAACGCAAAGATAACAAGGGTTGTTGACGGTGACACTGTCGATGCAATTGTTGATTTAGGTTTTAACGTTAAGATGAATATCAGGTTTAGGTTGGAGGGTTACGATTCACCAGAGACATACAGGCCTAAAAACAAGCAAGAGCTAGCTAAAGGACGGGAAGCAACTAAAGCTTTGATAGATATGATAGGTGGCGCATTTGTTGATATAGAGTCATCCAAGCATGGTAAATACCGATGGCTAGGTACGATATACCAATTAGGCGAGACAGTTTCTGTTAATCAAAAAATGATTGATATGGGCCATGTTAAGGAGAAGGATAATGAATCGTAAAATATTTTTTATTTATTTGGCTAGCGGGATTGTTAGTTTTGCTTTTGTTTGTATAGCTTTCTCATGAATATAGAAAAACTATTCGAAGATTGGCGAGCCTCTATTGATGAGGCAGCTAAAGCTAAAGCTGACGTTACCTACCTAACGGAGTTTAGAAAGTCTAAGAAAGCTATGTTAATGCAAGAGGCGGAGCTTAACGGGCATAAAACAGGGCAAGAGCGCGAAAGTTACGCGTATGCTCACCCTGAGTATTTAGAGCTGCTAAAGGCGCTTAAATCGGCTACGGAAACTAATGAGCAATTTAGGTGGAGGATGAAGATAGCAGAGGAGAGGATAGGGATTTACAGAACTCACGAAGCAAGTAAACGAAAAGAGTTTAGTAATTATGGTAACTAACTGGTCGGATATGTTAATTAATAAATCAGTGTTAACATTTAGGCTTAGAAATAACGAATAAAACGAGGATTTATAGAGATTACTAGTGGTATTTATCTCTATTAATTCAAAAGTAAACCTTAACGGAATTTATTAGATATGAAATCAGAACAAGATTGGGGAGTTAATCTCCCTCCACTTAAGTAGAGGTGAGTAAAAATGCAAGCAATACATAAAGCAGTATTAGAAATAACGGATACTCAAGTTCTTACTATTGATAACTTCTTCCAAGTAATTAGTTGCCAGATGCAAGGTGATAAATTGTGCGTTTGGTATGTTGTGGATAACCACGATGGAAGAAAGCAGGATTTAAACTTTCAGGTTATAGGTACTGGCAACCCATGCAAACTTGATGTTGGCAATATCCACCTTGCCACCGTTCAACAAAATCATTTTGTGTGGCACGTATTTTATAATTTTGTAATTACACAAAAGTAGGCTTTATGAAAAGACCTTATTTACACAATCAAAGCAAAGATAGCTTAAAGCCTTTCTTTGTTTACGCCGCTAGATGCTTAGATGATATTAAAAGTATTCTAGCTAATAAGGAAGTAATTTATCACACTAAACTTAAAGAGGATGTGTTCCTAGTGTGGTTTAAGGAATAATTATGAAACTTGTAAAATCTAGGAAGCGCCATACATGCAAAAAGTGTAAACACATAATTTGGAGAGGTTCCGAATATTACCCTCAAAGAAGAGGAGGTGCTATTTGCTTTAGTTGCGGAAAAACACCAAGAATAAAAACATTTTTAAATAAATTATTAAAGTGGCTGGGTAAGCATGGCGAATAAAAAAAGAAGGTGCAGAGAATGCAAAGACTACAAGCCAGTTGATGAAGGGGTTTTGATTAATGGCGGCTTTTATTGTTCTATCGAGCATGCGACTAAATATGCATTCAACAATAAAGATAAAGGCCGCAAAATAAGACATACAGAGCAAAAGAAAGAGTTTAAATCCAATGATAAAGCTCTGCGGTTAAAGTGCGCTCAAAGTGCTTTTAACGCGTTCATACGTGAAAGGGATAAGTTACTAGACTGTATTAGTTGCGATAAAGATTATTCGTGGTTCGGCCAATGGCATGCAGGTCATTACAAGACAACAAAGGCGCGTCCTGATATTCGATTTAATGAAGATAACTGTCATAAGCAGTGCAGTGTATGTAATAACTTTTTATCGGCTAATCTAGATGAATACAGGCCTAGATTGATTGATAAGATTGGCCAAGATAGATTTTTAGCTTTAACACTGAATAGAATAAAGCGTTACACGTGCGAAGAACTGAAAGAAATAGAACTTAAGTATAAAAAGAAGTTAAAGGATATAAAATAAAAAAGCCGATACAGACTCAAAACTGTACCGGCTTCCGGAGAGGAACTATTACATTAAAACATATTATTTATGTTTGTGCACTGTTTTTTCCTTTCCAAAAAGCTCTACCGCCAAACCACGATACACCAAGGTAGTATATTCTCGATCTAAGATACTGAAGGCGAGAAGGCTTGTACCATTTACCCTCGTCCTCCTCTATTAGCCTGTCGGTGTTGTTTTGCATAACTCTATCGGCTTCTTTTTTGTCTTCTATTGTCAATCCCTTCCAATACATCCAGTCGTGAATTATACAGGCAAATACTATTAATGTTCCGTACATTCTCTTAGGGAGCCTAAACCAAGACCCTCTAGCTCCGCAACCGTCACACGCCTTTTTAAGTTGCTCTAATGTTGCGACCTTAAAGCTGGCAGGGGCGTACAAAAACCCGCTTCTAGCTAGCTCTTGCGCCCTTATTAGCTCGCTATCCTTGACAGCCATTAATTATCATCCTTACGAAGCATAATACCCGTTAGAGTATCTAATAACTTAGCTTGGTTTTGAGCAGCGATCGCAGCAGGGTCGCTTGCCGATACTCCCGACTCATCCAACGACACGTTAATTGTGCCGTCAGGCTTCTTTTCGAGATTAAACTTTAGCTTCTCATAGTCTTTAGAGTTATTTACTATTACTTTGCAGCATATAGCATCGCCATTGGTTCCAATTGGTATTGGCTCAATAGTGTAAGCTGTATTGCCGCCAGTTAATAAGCATCCTTGCAGTAATAAAAAGGTTGATATCATTAATGCTAGCTTCATAATATTCCTATGGTGTTATTTGTCTTAAAATATCAAAGTTAATAGTGTTTACTGTGAAAGTGTTAGATGGTAAATCTTTATTACATTCATCATCTGAGTAAGTAAACGCCCCGCAAGTGGGGAAGTTAACTATTGCGTTAAATGCGCCGTCAATAACTTCAGCAGGAAATATAAATAACCGACCATCATTTCTTTTTATTGGTACGGCGAAGCTTTGGTTAGGGATAGCCAAAGTGCCACTAATGGTTAAATTAGTATTCTCGTATGCTGTCGCTTTTGTAAAGCTTGAGTTATGCATTAAATCACCAGTAATACTTGTGATGATTATTTCTATAGGCGTCACTTCTTCCGATGGTGTCTGATAGGTTTTTTGATCCCATCCGTTACCGATCAAAACATCATTGATAACCTTGCCACCTACCGGGATTCGGTAAACATCACCGTCCATCAAAACACCGTCAAACTCTACCCATTCACCACTAATTAGTTTTTGCATTTTTATTCTCCAAACTCGTAACCATAGTGGATATCATTAAACAAGGCCGCGCCCGATGTCATAGTGAATGCTTCATCGGTTCCGCCTGTTACGCTTTGTTTATATGCCTTAGGCGGGTTGGCTCTGTTGTTATCTGGATTTGTTCCAATCGAGAATGATGTACCTGTATTTGTTGCCACACTAACACCATCATCAATCCCTATACTCCCAGAAAAATCATTTCCACCAAAGGATAGCGTTATACTAAAAACTGCCGCTGTTCCATTTGGTACTGATAGGTAGGTTATTTTAACCTTTTGACCTGCTGGCGGAGTAAGGGTTAAATATGTTCCTGCTCCCGTTCCGTTTGGAACAACCCCAGTACCCATTGTTCTAGTGACAAAACCACTGCCACCAAAAGCTGAACTTAATAACTCACTCATTATAATAATACTCCTACAATAGATAGTGTTGTTGCTGATAAAGCAATCATTTGAATTGATTGACCCGGCGCTATCTCTACATTGGTGCCTGCTGAAAAGTCCTTTATTTGGCCTTTTATGGCTTCAATAGGATTTAATATCTGTACTTTAAAAGTTGAGGTAATCATATTGTGATATATAAATGAATCACCAATATTTAAAACAGGCAATGTAATATCAACTGTATTTGCTGACGCGTCTATTTGCCTTGATTCGTTAGTGGATCCTGTGAAGTCATTTGTTTCTGGTGTGCTCCAAGTATTTAATGATTCTAGCGCTATGATTTCAGGCACTTTCCCACCGTCAATCGCTGGTAGCCAATTTGTCCCGCTATCTATTTCTGGGTCGTTGCCGTTCGTTGCCGTTAGCGCTTTCCATAAATTACCTGTGGAAGTTTGAACAACGTTACCGATTGAGTAAGTTATGTTTGTATTCCATACACCTGTAAAATTAACCTGCTCCCACTCGACTGGGCTTGTCGTTGGGTCGTTGCCAATGTTAGAGGCAGTTAAAGATCTATACAGGTTCCCGTCTGAACCTGAAACGTAGCCATTTAGAGGGTATGTTATTACTGAAGACCATAAAGAGAAATTACCGGTGGTAGTGTCAGTCCCTACAGGGTCTCTCTCTGCATATTGAACGTCGAATTCATCAAGAAATATAACCTTAGCAACACCCGAATAAAACACGTTAGGTAGATTACCATTTGGCAGAACTACTACTTGAGTGGGATTCGGTATAGTTTCAACTTCGTCTTTGTATGTTGTTTTTTCTACGTTAGTCTTGGACTCGAAAAAGTACAGACTCCCGTTGGGTTTTAAATCTGTGATCGGACTTATAAAACGGCTCATTATTTACCCTTTTTAATTTGTGCTATACTAATTTTATTTAACTTGGATTTTACCATGATACTCAACCTAATTATTGCTTACCTTATACTGTCTTTAATAGTCGGCGTTATTGCTGGTGTTATTGATTCTTACAAGTAGATCAATTAGCTCTTAACAGCTTCTCTATTGCTTTTAATTGATTTGCTTCGTTAATCCCGCGCAATCTTTTAGCCCCTGCTTTCGCACCTACTGCTAACGCTCCGGGTATAGTCATCTGAGAAACGTCTATAGCTGTATCAACACCAGCTTTCCCAACCTCTCCACGTAATGCCGTTCTTGCTCCGCTACCAAATACAGAATCTAATTCATCAGAAAATATTGATAGATTTAAAATGTCATCATCAAAAGACCCACCGTATTTTTGAACTGTATCTTCTAGATTTTTAATTGCTGTCAATAAATTGGCGCGACCTTTTGTGTTGTTGGTTTGAGACCTTAATAATGTACCTGCTGCTTTGTTTGCGTTAGGCCCGGAGAAGTCAAGTTTTCTGCCTGCTACATCTTGCAGTTCATCAAGCGCCGTTATCGTATCGGAGAATTGCTTATTTGCTTGCTTGTACTTAGGGAACTCTGCACTAAGGTTGTTATTAATGCCTGTTCTTAATGATTTTGCTGCCCTCTCTAAATCAGGATCTAATTTACCATCTGACTTACCATACCTTACTGACTTATCTATTAATCTTTTAAACTTATGGGCGTCAAATGCAGTAGGGCTTGGGTTTTGTTTTATTTTTAAGGCTAAAGTATTAACTAGCTTTTGTGATTCTGGAAATGTCTCTATGTCAGAACCTTTAAAGTTAGGTTTTCCATTGCTTTCAAAATTGACACCTAACTTCTCTTTTATGGTAGATAAGAATTCATTAACTGGTTGTGACATATTAACCTTTTTGGCCTTTAACGATTCTGCCACCCTGCCTAACTGCTGACCTGCCTGTTTATTGTTTCCTTTTACAAAATCAATTTTTTTAATTAGAGCATCACCCGCCACGTCAGCCGTTCTTGTTAAGGCTTTTGCTCTAGCATCACCTTTACCCTTCCTAACAATAGATAGTTGCTGTAGCATTTTTCTTTTATCTGTTTTGCTAGCGTTAGCTATTAACGTAGTTACCGAATCATCAAAGCCTTGCTTTCTGGCCTCTTTAACCATTCCAAAAACACGCGGCTCGAATCTATCTTCACCTAGTTTTTTAGTGAAACTCTTAGCTACCTGTTCTGGGGCAGCCTCTCCTATCGCGTTTAATGTTTTATTTCTGCTTTTTGGTAATCTAAGTTTAGGAGCGGCTAATTTAGGAGTTACGCCGCCTGTTAAACCGACAGGAGGCAAAGTACTTAGTGCTTCACCTATACCGCCTACAATCTCTTGTCCTGCCTCGGTGCGTGGTGCAAAAGTTAAGTCTGAAGCTCTTTGTTGTGCTAATTTTAATGCTTCATCTTGAGTTATATCTCCCGCTAAATTTCTAGCTATACCCTCTACTGAGCCACCTAAAAACCCTAAAGCGCCACCTGTAGCGCCCGTCCCTAAAGTTAGAGCGGCATCACCTATGCCTGCTAAGTTTTCGCCTAGGCTTCGTTCTGGTGCGGCTTGCGCGAATGATACCTGACCACCTCCCGGTACATCAAGGTTGCCTGCTGATTCGCTTGGTGCTAGTTCTGGCTTGGCGGTGTTAATGTCAAAACCTGATTTAATCGGCCTAGCTGTATTAATATCGAAAGCCATTATAATTCCTTAAACGAGCCGTCAGGGAATACCATCGCCCTGTTGCCGTTAGCATCTGTCATTATTTGCCCGTCTTGTTTATCAACTGCTTGTGTTGCGTCTGCGGCTTGTGTTGTTGAGCTCTCTAACTTAGCCCTAACAATTGCATCAATAGCATTTAGCTTAAACTTGATGGTTTCTGGGTTATCTCTTCTTGTTGGTGCCATGTCAGTTAATAACTTTTGATCACCATCAGTAAACGTCCCCTCGCCAGCCTCTCTAAACACGCTTTTAAGTGTAGGCAGCACCATAGCTACAGCACCATCAGCCATTTGTGCTTTAGATGTTAATGCAGGCATAAGCCCGACTATAGGCCCGGTGTGCGCCTCGCCTAGCGCAGACGCTAACGTGGTAAATGCTGTGTCATATACTTTCAACGCTTTACTGTTGCTTTTCGCCTCTTTGTTTTGAGCGCCAACAAGCCCAGCTTCAGCAGTAGCAAGCGCCACAGCTTTTGATATCTTAGGTTTTAACTTGAATTGAGACTGTAACTTGGCCGTTTCTTTAGCTGCTGTTATAGATGCCTCGCTTGATGCTACATCTTCAATCAATTGCTCATCTTGACTTATGGTTTGCGCAGAAGATCCGACAGCACGAGGGGCTAATCCTAGTTTAATTCTTTTTGCTAACTCTCTTTCTTTTGGGTTAAGGTCTTCTAGCATTTTATTAAAAGATCTAGCCTCTGCTGATATACCGCCAGCTTTAGATATTTCAGCCTCTATAAGTCTCTGGTCATCTAAAAACCCGCCACCAATACCAGCCTCTTCAACGCTATCTAATAAATTAGTAGCGCCTTGAATATCACCTCTAGCAATAAAGTCGGCTATTTCCCTAGTATCCTGAGTATCACCGCCCATTTGCTCTAGTAACGATGTACGTTGAGAAAGAACGTTTAAAGCTTGCTCAGGTTGTCCAGACTTAAGAAATGAGTTAACCGTTCTAGCGTCTTGAAATAGAGCTCCTTTACGTTGCTCGTCAAGTTGCATAAACTGCTGCTGTCTTTGTAAATTCCTTTGGTCTTCTGAAGACCTGACATCACCAAAAGACCTTCCAGAACCAAAAGCCGTAGCCGCTGTACTTAAGTCTTGCAAGAATCCATTAGCCATTATTAACACCTATCATACTATAATTAACTTGCTTAAATCCGCTGGCATGAATAGTTACAGCAGCAGGGTTTATTTTTTCTACTTCTTGAGCTATAACGCCAAATGCAGACTTGCCGATATCAGCAACAACAGGGTACAACTCATTCCATACCCATTTATATATATTATACCCGTTTTTAACGCCGATATTTTCTATATTATCTTTCAATCTTTTGTCTGAAAGAGCTGTAGCTAATTGCATTGTTGTATCTTTAAGTGCCTGTGATGCGCCTAACCTTCCGCTAGCTTGAGCGTTACCTATGCCTATTTGCTGATTAGCTAGTTGAGTTCCTTCGCCTAACGAAGCGTTAGCAAGTAATTGTGCTAGTTGCTGCTGTTGAGATGCAGTTAACTGGCCCGCACCGCTTAATAGATTTGAAATATTCACACCGCTAGAGCCTAGTATATCAGAAGTTCCAGCGCCTTGTTGTTGTGCTAGTTGAGATAATGCGGACGTACCTTGACCTATTTGGCTGGCTAAGTCCCTGCCTGTTTGCAATCTGCCTTGAGCTAAATTTTGACCTGTGCCGCTAAATAAGTTAGCCGCATTTATGCCTGCTTGATTTTGAAATCCTGCACCTTGACTAGCTAATTGAGAGGCTAAGCCACCACTGCGATCAAACAAGTTAGCTTGATTCTGGCCTAGTTGACTTTGTATTCCTGCGCCTTGACTGAATAATTGACCAATACCTTGAGCTTGGCTTAATCTATTTTGTTGGTTAGCAAGATTAGCTTGTTGTTGCATTTGAGCGTTCTGTGCCGCTAGATTAGCTTGAGTTTGACCGCCTTGACTTAAAAATTGCCCTGCTTGCCCTGCTGCCTGCAAACTTTGACCACTTAAAAACCCTAACCTGTTAAATTTATTTTGAAAATCTTGGGCAGCAACACCTGTCCCGAACTGCGTTAAATCTCTAAGTAGCTCCCCACCGCCAACACCGCCAGTAGCAGATGCTTGATTAGTTACAGCATCAAGACCCTGTTGCCTTAAAAATGCCTGCTCTGGACTTTCGTTAAAAGCAGTAAATGCCTGAGCCTGAGCGTCATTACCTAAAGCTCCCGAAAGTGCGGCCTGCCTCTGCTGAGCCTGTAGTCCTGCCGGAGTAAATTGATTGACACCAGCCGCCGCTTGTTGGAACTGGCCTTGACCTGCACCGGTATTTACATTGGCAGCCTGAGCGTTAAAGTTGCCACCTAAAGCGTTAATGCCTTGCTGTAATTGGTTTTGAGCACCTAATGCACCAGACGTTAAAGCGCCTTGACCTTGCTGTAATTGGTTTTGAGCAAACTCATTACCTATCTGCAAAGTACCTAAAGCAGAGTTTTGCCCTTGACTTAAAGCTGATAAACCACCCTGTAAGCCACCTTGTAGGGATTGTTCAGCTCCAGCCAAGCCAAATTGAGGCTGTGGCTGTATAGCTTGCTGTGGTATTACCTGCTGCTGTATAGGTGCTTTTAACCCTCCGGTTAACCTTTTAGTTAAAGCTGGATTATTAAATCTTGGATCAACCTGCCCTTGCTGCTGCAATCCTACAAGTTGTTGAGGGCTATTTAAGCCTGCTTGATTAAATGCCATATTATACAGCTCCAGTGCTATTTCTAATGTTATTCATAAGATTGCTAAAAAGTCCGCTAGCCTGGTTATTGACCGGCTGAACTCCACCAAGTATATTGTTGTTTTCAAGCGGACCCATTACTGGGGTGTTATTAGGGAAAAACCCTGTGTTATTTTGCGGTAATTGCTGGCTTAAAAAACCAAAGTCTGGCTGTTGCGGGTTAAATGCTTGAATGCCGCTTAAATCAACTTGACCACCAAGTAATGCGTTTTGTATTTGCGGAAATGTGGCAAGTATTTGTTGTTGCGCTGCCACATTTCCGCCTTGAAACGCTTGCTGTTGTTGAGGTACAAACTGGCCGAACACATCAATAGCGCCTTGAAACCCTTGTTGACCTGCTCCTTGAGCCTGAGAAAATAAATCTCTTGCTTCGGTTTTGGCTTGTTCAGTGGCTTCTCTTGTTATTTCTTGAGCTTTCTCGCCCGCTTTGACTATTTTTTTAGACGCTGCTTTTTCTGCGCCACCAAAGAAAGTGTCTTTAATAATACTCATATGCTACCTGCTCATTCCAAATAAATTTAAATCATAAAGCTTGTTGTTTTTCAAAAATGCGTCTTTATAGCTTCCTTCGCATTCAAAGCCTAAGCTCTTAACGTATATCTTTATATGCCTGTATACCGAAGGAACTTGTGTGATTATCTTTTTATACATCTCTGGCGAATCCTCTTTAATCCAATTGATAGCCATCAATCCGTATTGCTTGCTTTTATTTCTGTTTTCTTTTGGTATGTAACAATGCAAATCTAATGTTGTCCTGTTAAATGCAGTTATGTGAAATAAGGCTTTATTGTCATCACAAGACAACCAACAATCCCTATACACGTCTAAATCAAAGCAATCATCACTTGTTCCATCTTCCGTCACATCGTCAATCATAGTCATTACGATGTCTTTTATTGATTCTTTATCGTATATTCGCTTAATCAAACTAGTATCCAACCTTGGCTTTTGTCGCCAGCTATATCTGCATCACGTTTAACATATAAAATAGCGCCTGCTGCTCCTGTTGTGTCCATGTATTGTTGAGTAATAATAGCTTCCACAACACCTTCAGGGCTTCCACTACCAGTGATAACAGTCTGTTCATCAATGGCCTGCAATAACGTAGTGAAGAATAAGCGCGTTTGATTAGTCATTGATAAATCAGCGTCTAGTATTGCTCTATCTGTTTGTAGTTGCGTTATCGTTGTCATGAGCCACCAGTAGCCGCGTATTCTAATTTAATAAATTCAGATTCTACTTTGTCAGTCATAGTGAATCTAAATAGCGCCTCTCTTGGGAATCGCCCTTGTCTAGTCCATATGGTTCTACGTTGGTATTGACCTATACCACCAAGCGATCTGAAAGTTTGGTTTGTAAATTCGTCACCTGAATCTTTAGAGTAGGAGAATCTTATTTGTGGATCAGGAACTTCTAAAGTGCCTACTCCGCTTTTAAATGTTGGTTCTAAATGAGGTATCGATATAGAGCGACCTTCATTAGTTAAAGGCTGAATTACGCACGTTCTAAATATTTCATTTTCGTATTCCGAATAAGTGCCTTTATCAATAACACCAATTCGACCATCCTGAGAATCACCGCATAAAACACGATTATAAGCAGTACCCAAAGAGTTTATTCTAAATCTTAATACTTGAGATTCACCAATAGCATTTACAATTTTACTTTTTCTTTCGTTCCACTTACCGGTAATAGTATTAAACTCAAAAGTCCTAGTAGGCATTGAGAAGCCAACAAAATAAGCGCCAGCTTTTGCGTATGAATAAGCGAAAGAGGTAACAATTTCATCCTGTGAATAATCTTGCAACACAGTATCTATAATCGTGGTTGATATCTTTACCGGTACATTACCATTCAAAGCCCATATAGCGGGGCTTTCATCAGTGCCGGCACCAACCCACATTAAAAAGTTGTTAGCTGCTATCATTGTAAATCTAGCTGATACGCCCTTATCTAAAAATAGGCCTGTGCGCTGAAAAACTCCTGCGTTGTTGTAGAATTCTTCTATTGTCTCACTACCGCCAGCATATAATTTATTGTTGAATACAGCTAAAGATACAATATCATCCGGGTCTGATTCTGCTGTATATTTGTTTAATGAATTCCAGCTCAACCCTTGATTGGCGTCTGAGCGTATAAAGGTTTTACTATCAGTTGAGCAAACAAAAAACGAATCAATAAATACTACTACCTGAGGCGCTCCATTAGCTGTAAATCCTGCATCAGTTATTTGTAAAAAAGGACTGCCGCTAGTCTCATCTATAATGTAACCATTACCAGAAGGAACTAAAACCATTAACTCTTTGCCGTTATCGGCCATTGATACACGATCCTCACCGAGAATCGTACCCATAACAACAAGACTAAACGCTTCATTACCCTCTGCATCAGTAGACATATCAAGGCGATACAAGGTTGTGCCGTTCAAAAAGTAAGGCTTGCCATCTTTGACATGCATACCTCTATTTATTTCTGTCGACCCTATCCCGCTTGTAGCTACTTGCGTTAGTCCGCTACAACCAGAAAGGGAAACCGGAGATATATCACCTTGATTTTTACTAATAACACGATACCAATTAACACACTCTTGAGCGGCTAAAGGTAATGTTTCAGACTCGTAAAAGCCGTCAAGCAACAAGGCAGGCATTAGTTTATTCTCATTATAAGCTGTTGACCTATGACGTTTACAGTGTCAGTTTCATTTGTTACAAACACCTCTACATAGTCATTAGTATTAAAGGTATGCTGCCACAACGTAGTAATAGATGCTGCTTTTGAGCTTGATGCTGTACCTTGTTTTACTGTTGGTGACACTACAGATCCGTTTATAGCTATAGCAACAGTGACTTGTTTGTCTGGACCGCTAGCAGCTAATATTGCAGAGGTCACATCAATAGGAAGCCTTACCGGCCTTTCTCCTACATATGTTAATCTTCCGTTTGAGTCGAATGTGAATCTTGATGTGGCCTCATCAGTCCATACATCATTAACCTTTACAGGGACGCCTGTAGTGGCAATAACGGTTTCAGTGCTGCTTCCTTGTACCCACATTAAGCCGTCATTAAGTGAGTCATCTAAACCAGCGTTACCAACAAAGTCCCACCTAATATCACTAGTTGAAATGCCGCTTAATGGTGATGAGAGATCTGCAAAATTACACCCAGTAACGACACCCAAATTACCAGATGTTATATTTCCGCTATTTACCAGCCCACTTAACGCGATGGATGCACCATCACCTGACGCGATAAAGTTACTCATCTCAAACTCTTCTGAAACTGAAGATCCTAAATCTACAGCTACAGCGCCAGACGTTAAGCCAAAAATACCAAAAGAGCTAAAGCTATATACAACCCCTAAAACTCCACTGAACGAGATACCTACAGGTCCGGTCATATCTCTAACTTCTATAGTGCTAAAAACTTGAGCGCCCGCATTTGTTGACGTTAGAAACTTTACACATTCAGTAACTACAACGTTATTTGCATTTATTCTATGGTTAGCGTTACCGCTATTATCGCCTATACACTCAAAAACAGTACCAGAAGCACAGGAGATAAAAATATCCTTTATTCTGAATATGTCATTAGTATTGGTGAACATCGTACCAGTACCGGTATATGTTAGCGTAGTGGCAGAATCTAGGCCCTCTATTGTTGCGCCTTGGGTAATGAAGTTTTTAGTGGTGCTAAATGATGCTCCTATTTGATAAAAAATGCCTGGAGTTAGTGTTATAGTTGAGGCTGTTTGGTTTTCAAAGTCGGATTCACTAGCTATAAACCTTAAGTTAGACGGAGTTGCTACACCTGTCGAATTAAGTGTTAAAGTTTCACCATCATCATCTATACTTATCCCCTCTCCGCCTTGTATTGTTTTAAGCTTGTATTGAACTGCACCTAAGTCTGGTATCAGCTTTATGCCTGTCGCACTCTGTGAAAAATTACATGCCAAGTTGACGCCGTTTTCAGCGGATACGCTAGCTAGTATCCCTTTTGATGGCTCAATATTCCTCACTTTATATTCAGTAGGTGAAACAACATCCAAAACTGGAGTTCCTAAAAGATCGCCAGCTTGCGAAATACTACCTGTCACACCTAGCGCAGTCTGAAAATCTGAGAAAGCTATACTTTTATTAGTGCCGTTTACGACAAACGTAAATAAATCACTGTTATTTAGTGATGTGCTTACGTTAAATTCACTTATTTTCTGACTAGTCATTGGTGTTGCTCTCTAAAAGTATTGATCCGTTTTGCTCTGCTTCTATTTCATCATCAGGACAAGCGTAAAAATGATTGTTATTGTATGTGCTTTCATCTTCGTTGCCTGAACCTATAGGGAGGGTACAAGGCATGTTAGTGGGGAGAATACGAACAGTTAAACGGCGTATTTCATTAAGACCCTCTTTAGCGTTCATTAACAACTCAGCAGTTAAAATAACACCGTAAGTGGTAAGTAGCTTTTTAGCTAAATTGGAAACTATACCTTCTAAAGCTGCGTCAGGGACAGTTACCAAGTCAAGAGGCTCAGTTATAGTTGTATAGCCAAGACCATTAAACGGTACTGTTGCCATCATTCTGTTTAGATATCGTCTAGCAGTTTGAAAATCTACTGCTTGAATAGGCTGCTCTGAAGCTTGAACAAGTATTTCTTGTAAAGCATCGTTGATAACTTGCTGTGCTGTTTCCATTAGTCAGCCTTTTTAGTAGCTTTCTTTTTTGCTGTTGGTTTTTTCTTAGTCCAACCAATAGAAAGAGCGTATTGCAATGAGCTGTCGTTAACTTCGACTTCTTTACCGTTAGGTTTATATAATTTATTCATGCTTACCTCGTTAGAAATCTTAATGATAGCCACTCAACGAATGGCTACGATAAAATTACTTACTAAGGATTACCAAACCCTTGGCCCGCGAAGAACGGGTTCATAACACCGTATGCAGGGCGGAAATCAATACGCACCTTGTTAGTGTTTTCTAAGAACCCTGAACCTTTACTTACGCGTAACTGTAAACCATCCTCTGTTGTTGCAATAGTATCAGTTGAATGCAGCTTTTTAATCGGTACAGAAGCAACAGTAAACGCTTGCTTGTGCCAGAATAAGTTGGGCTGGATAATCGTAGAAGCCGCACCACCAAGTGTAATAACATCACTCGCTGCGATAGCTGAATCAACGGTATTATATTGACCATTAGCTTCAAAGATTGCGGGGCCTGTTAACGTTAAGTTGCCAGCGCCAGAACCATCTAGGGTTACAGTAGTTGTTACTGTGGCAGTCCAAACAATAGGAGCGCCAGTCTCATCAAGCACTACTTCACGAGTTGATAGGTTAAGTCGGTTACGTCCTGTGATGGTGACTGTCTCACCGGCAGCTACAACTAAGTTAGCTTGGAATGCTGTTACACCAACAACCTGAGTCATTGTATCTTTAGCGCCAGCATAAGTTGCAACAGGAGTACCGACAACAGTACCTGCGCGATCTGCACCAGTGCCAGTTGAATAACTACCAAGAGTTGTTGCGGTCATAACTTTCATGCCTGCAAATTTTTCTTGAATAGTTGCTCGCTCGTTAGCTGTCATAGAGCCAGTTTCACCCCCAAGAGAGCGTTGATCGCCAGCAAGTTTACGCTGTGCAAAGGCATTAACTGCATAATTCCAACCACCATCCATCGGGATTCCAGACGCTTGCATTAATGCACCAGCCTCAGCAACATCACCCCACGCATCACCGCCTGCACCAATTGCAGTACCAGCAGAGCCAGCGAGCAATGCAGAGTTTGCCATCATAAACTTAGCATAATCTACCTCAAAATCTGTGACGATTCTGGTTGCCATAGGGGCAAGTAGTTGATCTAACTGGTTCATCTTAAGTGCTTCATCTGCTTCATCATAATCAACGAAAGCAGTAAAGTAATCTTGAACAGTAGCTGTTGCTTTACCTGTCAAGATGTCTGACTTGGTTTCACCTGAAACATCACCAGTAGCGGTACGAACTGAAACATAATCAGTGGGTCGTTTAATGTCGATATTCTCACCAGTCGAGGGATTGAATTTACCCGCGAATAGTTGAGTATCTACGTTTTTAGTTAATACACGCTCAGATTGGAATTTATCCAAAAACGCATCCATGATCTTGCGTGAAAAGTTACTGTCGAAATTATTAGCCATGAGTTGCTCCTTTATTCATATTTAGTACCCTTCAGGTTTTTGTACTTACCTGCTTCAGGGTCTACGCCACTACCTTGCAAATTAGTCGCAGGTTTCGGGGCGTTGCTTGTTTTCGGTTTTAATGCGCCAGCCTTACCACGAACAGTTCGTTCAATGAATTGGGC
>CAJXPG010000056.1 GCA_913057925.1 uncultured Colwellia sp.
TACACAGAGTAGATCGTCGGCAGCGTCAGATGTGTATAAGAGACAGGTTTTTCAGACAACGATGAAGTTTAGGTTTTTCTATAGCAACTTACCTGTTTTATTAGATAAAAACCCAAGCTTACGTGAAAAGTATGTTGAAGTTCAGCAGTCAATTTCAGAACGGGTAAGTCAGCTACTCATTTTACTTCGATCCGCTGACATCATAGACTTTCAAGATGACGAACTTTCTGACATTGTCAGTATATTGCGACTGATCAATACTTTTTGGGTGAGTTTTTATCAAACTCAGAATATTGTTAACGAAGTAAATGATTCTGTCTTCTATCAAGGGGTACTTAAGATTTTGGTTATTTTAAGACCTTACACTAAAGCTCATGCAATCAATGAATTGAATGAATCTTGTGCGTTATATGAGCAAAGGTATCAAGAAGCGATTGCCGAAGGGTAATTTCTCGGTATCTAGTGGTAAAAAAGTGCTTAAGCGGTTAATTCAAATTGAAAGTTATCAGGTCTTTCATAACCTTGGCTTACTTTAAAATAAAAGCTTTCAATACGTTGTGAGCGTTGCTTAACTTCTACAGACTGTGCTTCTTGGTGAGTGGAGCTAGATGCAAGCTGCTGACTATTTTCGTAATTATTACCAGCGGCGCTGGCGGAAATAGCCTCTTGCGCAGCTAGTGTACGATTCATTAAACTATCAAAATCATCAGCTGTATTATATTGTTTTTCTTGATTAAAAGCTGAGTTAGCTTTGGTTGTTTCGTTAGCTTCCGGTTTTGATTTTTGGCTGATTTGCTGATTCTGCTCAGCTAATATTTCTGATTGGGCCGCTAATATTTTCTGCGTTGCGCTAGCGGCAACTTTGATATCCTGTTGAGAAGGGTTTGCTGGCGCTAATGCTGCAGCATGTACTTTCTGCATTTTAGTGATGGTTGCTTGCGGGTCTCCAGACACCACACTAAGATCAACGGAAACCTCTCCACTGACAGCATATTTCTTCCCATCAGGACCTGCTTCATAGGTGTAAGAAGGCGAGCCAGTTGTTGAGCCGCCTGTGCTAGCATGCGCTAATTCGTGTGCTCTTACCTCTTTATCTCTTTGCTTTAATTCTAGAATTACTTTTGCATCAATAAGTTCTTGTTGATGTTCTTGTTCAGCATGACTGTCTTCATTCTGCTCTGCTAAGAGGCTTTGCTCACCTTGTTGTTGTCCCTGGCTTTGCTCACCTTGCTGTTGACCCTGTTGTTGCCCTTTTTGTTCAGATATTGTGTTGGCAGCTAGCTCCGCTTGTTTTTTTAAGTTGTCAAAATCGATATTCTCGTTATTCTGGGCAGGGCTTCTGGCACGATCTTTTTCTGACGCGACGCCTTTTTCTGCAGCAGATGGGTTGGTTGCTGCAACTTGGGTAATTATTTCACGTTGAAGATTATCACGGCGCAGGCCTTCAGTCGGAGGGTTAACCACCGTTGCTAAAGGTAAACTTACTGCATGTGGTGTTATATTCATAAGAGAAACTAGCGCTCAGTAAATAATGCTGACAGTTTATTAGGCTGTTACATCAAGTAAAGTGCCTAATGAATCATCTGCACTCTTAATGACTTCCGTAGAAGCTTTAGCCTGAAATTCAGCGACTTTCAAGTTTACAATTGCTTGATTTAAATCAGGAAGTTGTGAGTTGCTAGTGGTAGTGTTAACTTCGGTATTAACTTCTCCAGAGCTAGATAAGGTATCTTGTTGCTCAGCAGTAGCTGTTGTATTTTCTACAATATCAGAGGCTGCCTGGTCAGCTGTGGCTTTTGCATTTTGAAAGCCTTGTACACCTGAATTAAATGCTGATGGTATTTCCATGGACACTCTCCATTAACACGAGTCTATTGGTTAATTATTAATCTAAATGGCAATAAAGTAAAGTGAAAATGCACTATAGAGTACTGATAACTAGTCTGTAATTATTGAGGATTAGTTGTGGATAAATTTATCATTCAACCACTGGCTAAATACCTGATAAAAATCATCTAGATGCGAGATGAAAGGAGCATGAGAAGCTTTTTCAAAAAGATATTGCTCACTATTTGGCGCCAGGCTATTAATTTCTTTGATTACAGCTTTAGGTACCAAACTGTCATTATGTCCATATAAACGTAAAAATGGCAGGTCGATATCTGCCAAGCGTTGTCGTAAGTCACAATCGCTCAATAAGGCGAGTGAATCTGACAATGTTTTTTGCGTTGGTAAAGAATGAGCCATGACTAATTGGGTAATTAGCTTTAAATCTTGGCGGATATGTGGGCTTCCCATTGCTTGAATTTTTAAGAAGCCAGTAATGGTTTTTGCTGTATCTTGAGCTAATTGTTGATGAAAACTATTTAAGATAGTATTTTTTATCCCTGGCCAGCTATTATTCTCTTCAACAAAATACGGGCTACTTGCAACAGTGATCAGTGCCAGTACATCTTGAGGGTAGCGCAGAGACATTTCAGTGGCGACAAGGCCGCCAAGTGACCAACCTAAATAGATAGCAGGCTTGGTAATTGTTTCTTTTAGCTGTGAACAAATAGTTGCTAAATCATAAGGTTCGATATTTACTTCAGCATTTCGACCAAACCCTGGCAAATCAATAGTTAATAATTGAAATTTTTCATTATCATGCTGAGAAAATAATTCAAGCAATGGTTGCCATACTCCAGAATTTAAGCCCCAACCATGAATTAACACCACTGGAATGGCATCACTTCTTAAAGGAGAATTTTCTGGGAATGTGGAAAATATTAGGCTTTTTGCCATGCTTACAACTGTACCGTTAGAGTTAAAGCAGCAGTTTATCTTAATTCTGCTTTTTGCAAAAGGAAAGCAGCATGGCATGGAAGGCTAAAGCTCACTATCTAAAAAGACTTTTAGATAGAGCGCTCAATAATATTGGCTGTTGCGATTTGTGTGCTGCAGATGTTCATTCAAGTTATTTGTTAGCACAGCCATTACAACAATCTCTCATATGTCAGTTCTGCGTTGATGATTTACCTTATTTCAAACAAGAATTACTCTGCGCAAATCTACTAAACTGGCCAGCAGTATATAAAGCATTACCTAATATTCATTTTGATAAGCTCTTTGCACTAGCACCCTATTCATACCCCTTTGACACTTGGTTGGCGCAGTTTAAATATTCTGGGCGATTTGAGCTGGCAAACTTGTTCAGTGCGCTGCTTAGTGCTCAGTGGCAAAGTTCTTTAATGGCTCAAAGTCATTTTGATTTAGTATTATCTGTACCTCTGCATAGTAAAAAGTGGCAGCTACGAGGCTATAACCAAGCACATTTAATCGCCCAAAACTTTGCTAAACAATTGTCTTTACCTTATGACGCTGATCTTTTAATACGGATTAAAAATAATGACAGTCAAATGGGGAAAACGGGTGCTCAACGTCGAAAAAATTTACGTAATAATTTTGCCTTAAAGCAAGATATATCGAGTAAAGTGAAGCACGTGCTTTTGATTGATGATGTGGTAACAACGGGCACAACGGCTAGTGAAATAAGTAAACTATTGAAACAAGCAGGAGTACAAACCGTTACTTTAGTAACGGTTTGTCTGAGCTTGCCTAATAAATAGGGTCAAGTGTTGTTAATGAGATTAATTATAAGGGGCTGAAAAAGCTTTACTGAAAAATAAGCTATTAGCTAGGATTTTTGAGCTACCGTGCCAGTATCCCCTAAAGGATAATACTTCTGTCGTTGCTATTACTCTTCCTTTGTCGACATTGTGGGCAATGATAGCAGCATTATGAGCTAGTCGATTAACCAAGTTTTTATCGGTAAAACCACTGAGTAAAGGCTCTGCGGTATATTTAGCTACGGTGACAAATGGCTTTTGGGGTTGCTCCATAATCAAATTACTATTTCGAAATAGAGGTAATAGATTTTGTTGATAACCGTACGCAAGCGGATGACTAATATCTAATTGAACTTGAAAGATTGCGCCAGCAATACGTTTACGACTTGCCAAGGCTTCTTTGTCTTGATAACTCAGGTTTTCATCATCGAAAAGTTGATCTATTTGTGTTTTAGTGACAAAACGGGCTTGTAATATTTCCTGTTTTGCTAGCCAGCGAGCAGCACGCTTTTGCGCAATTATTACTCCACCTTGTTTTACCCATAGAGTCAGTTGTTTGGCCGTACTTTCAGTTAAGTATCGATAATTACCATCAACCAGAATGATATGACTATAGGAAGACAAATCAACTCGATTTAATTTATGGTGATCAACAATCGACAGTGGAATATTCAATGTTTCGTCTAAATAAAAGCGCACTTCACCAGCTTCATATTGAGAAATGCCATCACCACCAAGTAAAAGTGCTTTAGGCTTAACGATAGGTTTTATCGAGCTACTGCCAAAATCAACCCCTTGAACCGTTAACCCAGTATTAATTGAATGAAGCGCAACGCCATTATTATTACTTGCGGTTATTAATTTCTCTTGCCAATTTTCAACTTTTTGAATGCCGGCAGGGATAATGATGCTACCAGGATTAAAGTGCATTGTTTTATCATTGACTACGCTAGAAAATGCTTTTGTCGCTACCCTTGCATTGATGTTAAGCGTTAATAATTCATTCAGTAACTTTGCAGATAAAAAATGTTCCCATTGAAAAACATAGCCGTAAGCTGATTGAACATTGTTGTTAGCAGCAAACTCTGCAGGTTTACTCCAAGGGCGTTTAGCCAATTTTAAGCCTCGGGTACGTTTCAGTTTTATAGCTTCTATGTTCATTGCTAAAGGCATTGTCCAGCCTGAAACATCATAAAAAGTATTGTCTTGAAAGTTTTTTTGTTGATTAAATAGTGCTTGAATAAGTCGATACTGCGGTTGTGCCAGCGGCACAAAATAACTACTACCTTTTAAGTACGTTTTATCATTAAACTCAAAGGATTCAGTAACTGGATAAACATTGATTTTATGCTGAGCTAATGTTGATAATAAAGCAGCTAAGCGATAACTATCTTGTTTTTCATGGAGTAAGTAACCCGAGAATTTTTCTGATTCTGCAAGCTCAATGCTTTGCTGATAAAACTTACTTCGATACTGCTTTAACTCCGCTCTTTTTTCCCAAGCACCAAAAATAGTTGAAAGAGAAGTGGTTACATGATTTTCAATGCTAAATTCTAATGTCAGCAAACCATTGACTGTTTGTTGTTGCATGCCTCTTGAACTTGCCTGCTCAAACAATACGCCGATACTGCCGTTGATGTCAGGATAGGTTGAACCTTTTCCGTAGTAGAAGTCATCAAAATTTTCTTCGCTGTAATAGAGGCGTTGTTGTTTGTCTAAAGCTTGCGCATGAAAGTTTGCTAATGCTGCAGTAAGCTCAATGTTACTTTTTGGCGTTAAAGGGTGCGTACGGCTTTTAATACCGGGTTGAAAAAAATAGCTGCTGTTATGACCCATTTCATGAAAATCGCCCACGACATGCGGCTGATATTTATGAAAATATTTCATTCTATGCTGGCTTTCTTTTTGTGAGAGCAACAACCAATCTCTATTTAAATCAAACCAAAAGTGATTAGTTCGTCCAGTAACCCAATCTTGGTGATGTTCAATATGATTACTGTCGCTGTTGTTAGCTGAATTTCGGTAAGTGGTTACCCAATTAACAAATCTATCCATACCATCTGGGTTAACGCTAGGCTCTAAAACAATGACAGTATTAGCCAATAGCTGGGTTAATTTCTCATCGGTATTCGCCGCTAAATAGTAGGCAACGATCATCGCGGCATTTGCACCACTTATTTCATCACCATGAACGCTGTAACCTAGCCAGATCACTAAAGGCGAATCAGCTGATTCTTGCTCATCATACGGTGCACTGTCTTGGCTTAATAGATCACGTTCAGCGAGTATTTTATCAAGTTTTGCTAAATTATCGGGGCTAGATATAGTTACTAATAGTTGCTCACGTTGCTGAGCTGTTTGCCCCATGGAGCGAATGTTAACCCTATCGGCTTTATCGGCAAGTTGATAAAGGTACTTGCTGAGTTGGTCGTGCCTTATATGACGTTGGCCAATTTCGACACCTAAACTGCTGCTCGGTACAGGGATATCAGTATTAAACTGGACTCCTTTAGGCAAGAAATCTTGAACAGGTTTTGCCTGAATCGCTAATGAAAGTAAGGTGATAATTGCAATTGTGAATGTGCGCAGGAGTAACATCTAATAAGCCTCTTAATTTGACAGTGATAAAGTATCAAACAAAAGCATAAAAATCATTAGCACATAACTAAATAGCAGAGTAAAATGGTCATACTTGAGTAATTTAGTCAGGTACTTTTGCTGAATTCAAGATTTAGCTGCAGTACCAGAGAGCAAAGAGAGTTAATAAGTCATGATCACTATTTCAGAAAGTGCCCAAAAGCATTTTATCAATTTACTTTCACAACAAGCTGAAGGTACACATATTCGTGTTTTTGTCGTAAACCCAGGTACAGCGAAAGCTGAATGTGGTGTTTCGTACTGTCCGCCAGACGCAGTTGAAGAAGATGACATTGAACTTTCGTTTGACGGCTTTTCAGCTATGGTTGATGCCGATAGTAAAGGTTTCTTAGAAGAAGCTGAAATTGACTTCACTACCGATCAAATGGGCTCGCAACTTACCTTAAAAGCACCGAATGCTAAATTACGTAAAGTCGCAGATGACGCGCCATTATTTGAAAGAGTAAATTACTTTTTACAGGCAGAAGTAAACCCTCAGCTTGCTGGTCATGGTGGTGAATGTACACTCGTAGACATCACTGAAGATGGTTATGCCGTACTACAATTTGGCGGTGGCTGTAATGGTTGTGCTCAAATCGATGTAACGGTAAAAGACGGCATTGAGAAGCAACTTATTGAGTTAATGGCTGATGAAATTAAAGGCGTGAAAGATGCTACAGAGCATGAACGCGGTGACCATTCATACTATTAAGCTGTTTTATAGCAAAGTATAAATGTATAAATTATTAGAAAAATTAGGCCAAAATCCACAACGCAGTTTGAAACTGTTTCTTCGTGGACTTGGCCTTTTTGTTATTGGCTTGGTTTTTGTTGGTTTGGGTTATTATCACCACCACTTATGGCAAGTTATTGGTATTTTCACCCTGTGTGTTTCATGTTTAATTGCAGCATGGGGATATTTAGGTATCTTTGCCAATCGTTGGCTTAATATGCTTTATAAAACTCAAATTAAATCTAAAAACGTTAAATGAACGCTGTCATTAATTTAATAAAAACTCATTGGCTTACTATCACTATGTGCTTACTTGCTGCTATTGCCACATTATCTTTGTGGCCTGCGGAAAGTTTACCTCGAGTTCCCGGTAGTGATAAGACACACCACTTTATCTCATACGGGGCATTAGTATTTCCTTTAGCATTGAGAAAGCCGAAATACTGGTTATGGGTTATATTTGCTTTCGCGGCATTTAGTGGTGCGATTGAATTAATTCAACCTTACGTCAATCGCTACGGAGAGTGGCTTGATATGGCGGCAAATGTTGCAGGATTAGCATGTGGAGTAGTGGCCGCACAACTCTTGCTTTTTTTCTATCCGAATAACACTAAGTAACGTTTGATAACATGTGCGATACATCTGTTCGGCGAATAGTTGATAAGTATCAAAGTTGAAATTAATGTGCGTGATAATATTGTTTTACCTTAAGCAATCAAGCCCATTTACTTATGTCTAAAGAAACTCCTGCTCATCACCTCCCTGTAACTCGCCCACCAAAGCGTTTGTGGCAAAAAATTTCTGCTGTGATTGCTAAGGGTAGTTTTGCTTTAGCAGCTATCGGTGTCGTTGTGACACTTATTTATGGCAATAGTGTCGAAGCTGATATAAAAGCGGCATTAGGTGCTACCACCTTTTTTTGTTTCGCCGTTGGCGTAGTATGTCAAACCATGGGGGGCACATGCATTCCTAACTTAAAACCAGCCCCAAAGGACGAAGATAAATAACCTCAGCTCGGGATAATACATAGCTCCCTAGCAGCTATTTTCCCTTCCTTCTGTGTTAAATTCATAAACAATAGAATAACTATTCTTAATGAATTTGCCTTGAATTAAGAAAAACTATCAAGCTAGTGAGTTGCTATAGCCACAAATATAACAATTTCAATCTGTTAACTTATCTCTTAACCCGAGCTGAGGTTAAATAAACCATCAAAGGGCATTATCTTTTTCATAGCAATGGAAGTGCCAAGCGAGCGTTAGGCCTCTCGCTAGCATAAATATAGAGAATGCCGCCCATAACCCATGATTGCCAAAGCTTTGTAATAGGTACCATGCTGGGAAGAAGCAGCAAAAAGTAGCAATAATCATACTATTGCGCATTATTTTTGCTTTCATCAGCCCAATATAAACACCGTCATATAAAAAACACCAACAGCTCACTAAAGGCAGTAATATCATCCAAGTGATGTATTGCTCGGCAAATGTAATAACACTGCTAATATCGGAAATAAGTCTTAATAATTTATCGCCGAGCATGGCAAACATTAAAGCGTAGCAACCAGCAAAGACTAGATTCCAAAATAAGGCGATGCGAACTGTTCGTTTTAATTGTTTAGTATTCTTCTCACCGTGAGCTTTGCCCACCATAGCTTCAGTTGCATTTGCAATACCGTCTAAACCAAATGAAATAAGTAACAAAAAATTCATTAAAATCGCATTAGCGGCTACTACAGTATCTCCTAAACGCGCGCCTTGGAAAGTAATAAACAAGAAACACACTTGTAAGCACAAGGTACGAATAAGAATGTCACGATTGAGCTGAAAATAAGTTTTGAGTACTTGTTTGTCAAATAGCTGGATAATAAGTTGCTGCAAGTTTTTAACCAGTTCACTGAGTACACTCTGATAGCGTTTAATGATCAGGAATAATCCAATAAACATTCCTGAGTACTCTGCTAGCAAACTGGCAAAGGCAACACCTTGTACTTGCCAATGAAAGACAAATACAAACAATAAATCTAAGCAGATATTGATGGCATTAGTAGCAATGAGTAACCACATAACCGCTTTACTTTGTTGGTTGCCAATTAACCAACCTAGAATGACTAAATTTGCCAGCGCTGCAGGTATTCCCCATATGCGTATTTGCGCATATTGATTGGCAAAAAACTGTACTTTTTCAGAGCCGCCAGCGACGGATAGGGCAATGTCTAAGAATGGCTCTTGCAGTGTGATGAAAAGGAGGCCAATTAAAAAAGCAAGACATACGCCTCTGAGTAATATTAATAAATTGTTAGTAATATTACCCTGGCCTAGGTTTTGGGCGCTAAGTCCAGTGGTCGACATACGTAAAAAACCGCAGAGCCAAACTACTGAAGTTACTAACATTGCACCTATGGTACTGCCACCTAAAAAGTAGGCATGTTCTAAATGGCCGATTACAGCCGTATCTACTAAACCGAGTAACGGCACAGTGATATTAGAGAGGATCATAGGTATGGCTAAATAAAATAAGCGTTTATGTTGATCGAAACGGCTAGTTTGAAACAAAAAAATATCCTAAAGTTCTAGTGGTTTAAAAAGAAAGGCGCTATTTTAGCTCCATACCATTTCTTTTACGGATTGGTATCATCTTATTTTTAAGGGTATATACCATGAAATCATTGCTGCAGACACTTTTTTCAATTTCATTATTTTTCAGTTTGGCATTTTCTAGCCACGCTGCGGTGATATTACAATATCATCATGTGAGTGACTCGACGCCACCTAGCACCAGTATTTCCCCAAAACAGTTTGAAGTTCATCTGCAATATTTAAAAGATAATAACTTTAAAGTAGTGCCATTATCAGAGTTGATTAATGGTATTAAAAATCAACAAGCCTTACCTGATAAAAGTGTCGCGATCACCTTTGATGATGCTTATCTTGATGTATTAACACAAGCTAAACCGATATTAGATAAGTTTAACTTTCCCTATACGATTTATGTTAATCCCGGCATTATCGATCGTAATAAAAACAAAGAAAAGTCTCACTATTTGTCTTGGATTCAACTTAAGGCGATGGCTGATGAAGGAGTCATTATTGCTAACCACGGTTATGAGCATGACTCTATGGCACGAATTAGCGATGGTTTAACTCAACAACAATGGCTAGATAAGCAAACAGAGTTATTATTAAAAGCTGAGGCCATTATCAAGGAGAATACCGGACAAAGCTGGCGCTATTATGCTTATCCATATGGCGAGTATGATGTTGCGGTACAAGAGTGGGCTAGAAAGAATGATTTTGTCGCTTTCTCTCAACAATCAGGTGCTATTGATTTAACGACTGATTTAACCAGTGTGCCACGTTTTCCTGCCTCTAAACCTTATGATAAAATTTCGGGTTTACGTGATAAGTTAAACTCTTTAGCCTTTAATATCAGCTTAAAAGGCGAACAAGCGGATACTATTTTTAAACATAAAGAAGCCAAGAGTATTACGTTTAATATTGAAACCGGTGATTTTTATAAATCAGGTCTGAATTGTTATATTTCTGGTTTAGGTAAGCAAAAAATCACTTGGCATGATGACAGTAGCTTTAGTATCAATTTTTCTAAAGATTTACCCGTTGGTCGAGTAAGGGCAAACTGTACTGCGGCAAGTATTAGTAAACCAGGGCGTTACTATTGGTATTCTAAGCCTTGGTTTATTTTAAAGCCTGATGGTAGTTGGTATCACTTATAAAACTCAGTTTTTATAAGCTTCCCCTTACAATAAGCAACTAGTATAAAGCGACTATTTTTTGATAGTCGCTCAATAATTTTTCGCTATCAATACTCGGTAATTCACCCAATTCTTGTTCAGGCTTGAAAATAGCAGCGACTTCACCTGCAGGATTAATTAAAACTAATGAAGCGCTATGATCAACCCAGTAGCCATCATCATTTTTCTCGTCACCTTCTTCTTTAGGGGTGATCGCGTACATCATGCCTAAGTTTCGTGAAAACGGAAAAAGCACATCATGCTCAGCTCGCAGAGCTTTAAACTCGGGGTTAAAATAATTGATGTATTGATTAAGCTTTTCCGATGTATCTCTTTTAGGATCTACAGAAACTAATAATACTTGGCTGTTGTTGGCAATTTTGGTTAAGTCCGGATAAATAAATTGTAGGTTTTGTAAGGTGGTTGGGCATACATCCGGGCACGAAGTGTAGCCAAAAAACACTAATGACCATTTATTCAGTAACTGCTGATTGTCAAACGGCTTTCCTAGTTGATCTGTCAGGGTAAATGCTGACATTTTACGCGCTTCTTGGTAATACAAAGCATACTCAGGCTTGGGTAATTGATTTGACTGTTTAATTAATTGAAAGCCAACTGAGCCTGCTGTAATCGAAACTAAAGCAACTAAACCGTATAGATATTTATTCATAAACTTACCTTTTATCGCGACTTAAGCCATGGGTAACCAGTAATGATCAAGCAATAAAATAATAAAGAGCAACATCAGATGCACAATAGAGAACTTGAACGTTGCCATGGCGGTATCAGCAGTAGCGTTGAACTTTAGTTGCCATGCATAGCGGATAAAAATCAGATTTAAGCTACAAGCTCCGAGTAAATACAGCCAATTGCTCATACCAACCAAGTAAGGCAACAAACAAACCACAAAGAGTAAAACGGTGTATAACAATATTTGAGTTTTAGTAAAGCTAACGCCATGGGTTACCGGCAGCATAGGAATGTTTACCTTTGCGTAATCATTTTTTCTATGGATAGCTAATGCCCAAAAGTGTGGTGGGGTCCAAGTAAAAATAATGAGTACTAATAATAATGCGTTAGGGGCAATTTCATTGGTCATGGCGGTCCAACCAAGTAATGGTGGTATTGCGCCTGCTAAACCACCAATAGTGATATTTTGTGGTGTTGCTCTTTTTAAATATAAGGTATAGATAAAACTATAACCGACCAGGCCAGCTAAAGTTAAAAATGCAGTTAACGGGTTGACTAAACTGTATAAAACAACAAAGCCAATAAGCGCTAAACATGCTGCGAAGATAATGGCACTTTCAACACTTATTCTCCCCTCTGGTAAAGGTCTATTGTGAGTTCGTCCCATAATCGTATCAATTTTTTCATCGACTATATGGTTAATCGCTGCGGCAGCTGAAGATAAGCAAGCGATGCCAAACATTGCAGGTAACAGTAGTTGCCAAGGTAAACCATCGGGAACTGATAAACTCATGCCAACTAATGCGGTAAGCACAAGTAAAGCGACAACTTTGGGCTTGGTTATATCGTAGTAAGCACGCCAATTTTGCAACGTATGAGTTAAAGAAAAGTGCTTTTCATTCGTATCTATCGCTATATCTAACGATTTATTGATGACTTTACTCATAGAGAGACTCCTGTGAATTCTGTCTTAGTTTATATGCTAGCGTGATTAAACTAAGCATCAAGCAAGCGGCAACTAAATTATGAGCGACCGCGATATTAAGGGGTAATGAAAACCAAATATTACTAATACCTAACCCTATTTGAAGCACTAGTAAGCTAAACAAAGCAACGGCAGCAGACTTTACTCTGTAATTCCTTGCTTTGATAAAAATCATTAGCGCCAACCATGTTAGGAACACGCCAGTGATAATAGCGCCTATGCGATGAGTCACATGTATAGTTACTCGTTCATTATGTGCTAAATGTCCAAATTCATAGGTGTCTTTACTTGGGGGGATTAAGTCAAATGAATGCTCGAAGCTCAAGTCAGCGAGCCAATCCCCTTGACAAATAGGCAGCTCAACACAACTCATCGCTGCATAATTTGAAGATGTCCAACCGCCAAGTGCGATTTGTGCCGTTAAGATTGAAATACCTAGCAGGGCATAGCGACCATATTTTCTGAGTTGCCAATCAACAAGGTTAGCACCTTGATTCTCCATACTCTTAGCGTTTAGACGCAAATATAATAAAAACAATAAGCTAAGCGTAGTAAAACCACCCAGTAAATGTGCCATTACTATAATAGGCATTAATTTAAGCGTTACTGTCCACATGCCCAATGCGGCTTGAAAGGTTACGATAGATAAAATAACGATCGGCAAAATAACCGGGTATTGGCTGGCTGTATGTTTTGATAGTCTTAACTTAATTGAATAAATAGCGATGCCTAGTATCAATAATCCCAAGCTACCGGCAAAATAGCGGTGAATCATTTCATTCCATGCTTTAGCCGTTTCAACGGGTCTATCGGGAAAGGCTTTTTCAGCGGCAGTTATTTGCGCACTTGTCTGTGGGACATCAATTAAACCATAACATGTTGGCCAGTCTGGGCAGCCTAATCCTGCATGTGTTAAGCGCGTATAAGCGCCCAAACCAATGACAACGATTGTTAATAATAAGCTTGTTAATACCAAGCGTTGTAAATTTCTTCTACTACGGACCTGTTGATTCATCACTAACCCGCTTTTGAATATTTTAAAAGTTTCTTCATATCAGCCAAGATGGCTTTCCCAAAGTTAGCTTGTTGTTGTGCTGATGCCGGTACTTGGTGCGTTAAGATAATATTACCTAATGGATCGGAAATGAGTACTTCAGCTTTAGTTAATTGCTGTTTCATTTGGGGAGTTAAAGCAATAACTTGCCACTGGCTTTTGCCTAATTGCTTGCTTTGCTCGGCAGAAAAAACGTTCATTCTAAGTATTACCGGAGTAACCCTTGGCATATCCTTCCCTAGTAATACATAACTGTTGTGAACAGCCTCGATACTTTGCAAACACGAATCTGAGCAGGTATCAGGTAATCGATAAATAATAAGCCACTGCTTAGCAAGTTTGCTATCAGTAATGCCCAACTCTTTCAATGTTAAAGGTTGCTCTAATAAAGTGCCGTGGTTGGTTACACCTGACTTGAGCCATTGGTTTTCAAGCGCTAACTTAGCAATGACAATGGGCAAGACAAACACTAATATCAACAGCAACAAACTTCGGCGATTACTAAACCTCTGTTGTTTTGGGTTAGCATTATCTGGCTCTGATAAGTCGAGTGCATTGTCAGCTTTAACCATATTTTATTGCCTTATTCTTATTATTAGTTGTCGTTTT
This sequence comes from uncultured Colwellia sp., assembly GCA_913057925.1. GTDB lineage: Bacteria > Pseudomonadota > Gammaproteobacteria > Enterobacterales > Alteromonadaceae > Colwellia. The sequence goes on from CAJXPG010000056.1 coordinate 14,065, forward strand.
TTGTGTTTTATCATTTGTTATTAATACGGTTTTCTTAGCTTGTGTTTGGTTTTTTCTTTTTAAGCTAATCATAAGTATTAACCAAGCAATGGCTAACGCTGCCCACTGGAAAGAATAACCAAAGTGTTTCTCTGGTGGCATTACAATGGGATGCCAATTCTTTTTAAAGCCAATGGTTTCATTTTTGTTAGCGTAGATAACAAAGGGCAATAGCGGCTTGGCAATTAATGTGGAGAACTTGTCTAAATCAATTTCCTGCACCCTTAAAGGCCAACTGACTTTACTAAAGTCTTGTGCTTTTAACGTAATGCCCTTTTCTATAATACGTACATGGCCTTGAAATTTATGTTGTCCTTGTATCGAGCTTATCTTCGGTAATTCGCTGCGATGAATTGAGCCTTGAACCCAACCTAAATTAATAAGTACCGCATAAGATGGCGTGGTAACTACCTGTAATACTCGGTAGCCAAGTGAGCCTTGCTCCACTTGATTATCCAGTAGAAAAACATAGTCACTATTAAACTGACCATCAATAGTGACAGGAAAATCATTAATGTTTTCATCGCCACTAAATTGCTTTGTTTGAGACATCTCGACTATTTCGTCAAGTGTTAGCGGAGATTGCTGGTTTAACTGAGCAATGCGGTCGATACGGTGTTCTTTATCAACCCCTCGAGCATACTGCCAAAAAGATAATTTTAGTAAACAAGCAAATACTATAAGCGTAAGCCCTAACCAAAGGGCGTTATTTATCAGCTTTTTTTGTTTGCTTAATATTGGCAAAAACTCACCTCTTATAGGATATAGACAAAGACAAAAAGCATTACCCACACTACATCGACAAAATGCCAATACCAACTAGCTGCTTGAAAAGCAAAGTGATTTTTCGGGGTGAAATGTCCTTTTAAAACCCTGAACCACATAACAATTAACATGATACATCCCAAGGTAACATGCATACCGTGGAAGCCAGTTAACAGGTAGAAACTATTACCATAAACGCCACTAGTGAGGTATAAACGCATTTCTTCAGAATAACCATGTGCGTACTCTAGCACTTGGAACCCCATGAATGCTAAACCGAGCATTATAGTGATACCTAGCCATGCCTTCAGGGCTTTACGGTTATTTTTAATCAGCGCACTATGGGCAAAGTGTGCAGTGATAGAGGAGCTTAATAATAAAACGGTGTTAAGTAGTGGTAGTCCGTACCAACCCATTGCTGTAGTAGTGGTACCGTCGGGTGTTTTTAATAAAGGCCATTGAGCAATGAAATCAGGCCATAGCACCGCACCTGTTTCTACATTATTGCCAGCGCCCCCTAACCAAGGAACAGAAAACACCCGTAAATAAAGTAAAGCGCCAAAAAAAGCAGCAAAAAACATCACTTCTGAAAAAATAAACCAACTCATTCCTTGCTTGAATGAATTATCCATTTGATGTGAATATTTTCCGGTGAGTGACTCATTGATAACATCACTAAACCAACCGACCAACATATAAATAACTAGCGCTATGCCTGCTAATAAAATATAGCCGCCATAACCGCTGGTTTCGTTGGCTAAGTCTGTAACATAATTACCCGCGCCGACTGCGATTAAAAAGAGTGCAACCGCACCTACGATAGGCCAATGGCTCTGGCTGGGTACATAATAACTTTCGTATGCTTTGTTAGTCATTTTCTATCCCTTTATTAGTTTCTTATGACGATTTTTCAGTAATGTCATACAAGGTATAAGATAAAGTTAAAGTCTTAATATCTTCAGGTAGCGCTAGATCCACGTAGAACTGTAATGACATTTCAACATCTTCAAGTGCCATTAATGGTTGCTCGTTAAAACAAAAGCATTCCATTTTATGGAAGTAGCCCGCTGCTAGCCCAGGAGAAACTGAAGGAACCGCTTGGCCGACAATTTTATGAGCTGCATTATTTTTTGCATAAAAAGAGACGACTTTCATTTCACCTGGGTGTACTTCAACTTCATTGATTATGGGTTCAAATTTCCAAGGAACTCCCTTGGCATTGCGAGTGATAAACTGCACTTTTACCGTACGTGACTCATCGACAGAACTGGCCTCATAGGCAACCGCTGCGGTATTGGTTTTGCCGTTTAAGCCGGTAATGTCACAAAATACGTCGTACAAAGGTACTAAAGCGAAACCAAAGCCAAACATGGCAGCAACCACCACTAACAGTTTTTTGGCTGTTTTATTATTGCTATTGGCTTGGCGTTGTTTATCGTCACTCATAGGCATTAGTGCTCATGTTGGTTTGCGTTATCAATATCTTTTTGCGGCGGTGGTGTGCTAAAGGTGTGATACGGGGCAGGACTAGCAACCGTCCATTCTAATCCAATCGCACCATCCCAAGGCTTGGCTGGTGCTTTCTCTCCACCACGAATACATTTGATCACAGCTGCTAAGAAAATTAACTGCGACAGACCAAAAGCAAATCCGCCAATACTGACCCATTTATTAAAGTCGGCAAACTGCAGAGCATAATCAGGAATTCTGCGCGGCATGCCTGCTAAACCTAAGAAATGCATAGGGAAGAAAAGCAAGTTAACGGAAATTAATGAGCACCAAAAATGCCATTTACTTAACGCGTCGTTATACATATGACCAGTCCATTTAGGTAACCAGTAATACGCACCAGCATAAAGTGAAAATAACGATCCTGTGACTAAGACGTAATGAAAGTGAGCGACAACAAAGTAGGTGTCGTGGTATTGAAAATCAACCGGAGTCATCGCAAGCATCAAGCCAGAGAAGCCACCAATAGTGAATAAAATGACGAATGCAATCGAGAATAACATCGGCGTTTCAAAGGTTAATGCCCCTTTCCACATTGTTGCAACCCAATTAAAGACTTTAACTCCCGTAGGCACAGCAATTAACATGGTGCAGTACATAAAGAACAGCTCGCCGAATAAAGGCATGCCTGTGGTGAACATATGATGTGCCCAAACAATAAAGGACAATAGCGCAATAGAAGAAGTCGCGTAGACCATTGAGCTATAGCCAAATAAGCGTTTACGCGAAAATGCTGGAATAGTGGTTGAGACAATACCAAAGGCTGGCAAAATCATGATGTAGACTTCAGGGTGACCAAAAAACCAGAAAATATGCTGGAACATTACGGGGTCGCCACCACCTGCAGCATCAAAAAAGCTAGTGCCAAAGTAAGTGTCGGTCAGCAGCATGGTCACTACACCGGCGAGGACCGGCATCACCGCGATTAACAAGTAGGCAGTAATAAAGAAGGTCCACACGAACAACGGCATTTTCATGTATGTCATGCCAGGGGCACGTAAATTCATAATGGTAACGACTATGTTGATTGCACCCATAATGGATGAAATCCCCATAATATGAACAGCAAAAACAAAAAATGCTGTACTACCATTTGAGTACGTTGTTGAAAGTGGTGCGTAGAATGTCCAGCCAAAGTTAGGTGCGCCACTTTCCATAAAAAAAGAACTAAGTAAAATAGCGAAAGCAAAAGGTAGTATCCAAAAACTCCAGTTATTCATCCTAGGCATTGCCATATCTGGAGCACCAATCATCATGGGTATCATCCAGTTAGCAAAACCGGTAAATGCTGGCATGATTGCACCAAATACCATGATCAAACCATGTACTGTGGTTAATTGGTTGAAAAAGTCAGGTTCAACGAACTGTAAACCCGGTTGAAATAGCTCGGCTCTAATTACCATAGCTAAAGCGCCACCGGTTAACAGCATGATAAAGGCAAACCATAAATATAAGGTACCTATATCTTTATGGTTAGTGGTATACAACCAGCGCTTTAACCCTGTCATTTTGTGGTCATCATGATGCTCGTCGTGCGAATCTTGTGCTATAACGTCTGTAGTCATTTTATTTCTCCCTACTTCGCACTAGCAGCATCAATCGCTGCAGGTTGTACTAAGTCACCGGTATTATTACCCCAAGCATTGCGCTCATAAGTCACAACAGCGGCTATTTCGGTTTTGGTTAATTGGCCAGCAAATGCAGCCATAGCAGCATTTTTCTTACTGCCGTTAAGTACCATATCTATATGAGCAGTCACATCGCCTGTTACCATTTTACTTGCCTTAAGCGCAGGGAATGCTGGCGGTAAACCTGCTCCTGTTGGCTGATGACAAGCAACACATGCTTTCATATAGACTTGCTCACCCATAACCATTAATTCATCAAGGGTATACTCTTTAGCTAAATCCTCTACGGGAGCCGTTGTTGCGATAGCCTCAACCGTCTCGTTATCTTTTGGTTCAATAGCTACGGCAGCGCTAGCGTTTTGCGTGGTATCTTTGTTAGTTGTACTTGAAGTCGCTGAGTTAACATCAGCGGCTTGCACCAGATCGCCAGTGTCATTGCCCCAGGCATTTCTTTCATAGGTAACAACTGCAGCTATTTCTTTCAGTGTCAGTTGTTTGCCATAGCCTTGCATGCCGGTACCGGCTTTGCCGTTAAATACAATATCGATATGTTCTTGCACGCTGCCCGTGGTGGCAACTGGACTACCTTTTAGCGCAGGGAAGGCTGGTGGTAAACCTAAACCCGAAGGCTGATGACACGCCGCACAGTATGCTGTGTAGGTTGTTTCGCCTAGTTGCATTAACTCTTCTTTTGATAATGAAGCGCTTAATGAGGCTTGTTCTGCATTCGCTGCATCAGCAATAAGCTGCTGTTGCTCATTTAACCAAATGGCATAATCTTCAGCTGATTTAACTTCAACAACAATAGGCATAAAACCATGGTCTTTACCACATAGCTCAGCACATTGGCCTCTGTAGATACCAGGTTCATCAACCTTGGTCCATGCTTCATTAATAAAGCCCGGATTGGCATCTTGCTTAACTGCAAATGCTGGAACCCACCAAGAATGAATAACATCATCAGAGGTGATTAAGAATCTCACTTTTTTATTTGCAGGAATGACTAGGTGCTTGTCTACTTCAAGTAGGTAATTTTCACTTTTATCATCAGTGGTTGCATGTTGATTTTCGTATTGTTCACGGGGGGTTGATAGGACTGAGTAAAATTCAATGTCTTGGTCAAAGTATTTGTAATGCCATTTCCATTGAGAGCCTGTCACTTGGATAGTCACATCAGAATTGCTGTTGTCTTCCATGGCTATTAAGGTTTGTGTGGCGGGAATAGCCATTGCAATTAAAATGACGATTGGGATTGCTGTCCATAACACTTCAACTTTAGTGCTTTCATGAAAATCAGCGGGTTTTGCACCTTTCGATTTTCGGTGAAAGGCAATGGACCAAAACATTACCCCAAAAACGATAAGTCCAATTACCGTGCAAATATAGAGTACTAGCATATGTAAGTCATATACCTCTCTACTAATTGCAGTCACACCTTGAGTTAGGTTTAATTGTGATTCAGCCCAAACGGAACTGGATAACAGACTCATCAACACTAGCCAAAAAAGCTTATGTTTACCCACACGACTCTCCTTTTCTAATTAAAGAAAACAGATGCGCAGCAATGTACTTCATTACTCACTGAACTGAATATCTGTCGTAGTTATAGTTATTTTTATCAACTAACAAGATCACGGTTTAGTCATGGTTTCGCGAAACAGAACGATTTATGACAAATTAACTTTTAGCTTTAGGTTTTAATACCGAGTTCAGGTTAATTACCGACGTGAATTAGTAATCTGGCATAACACTAAAGGTAGTGTGGCAGGATTAGCGCATTGACGTCTTTTTATTATTGTGTTCGTTTTTTATGCGTTACTATTTATAGAATTACGCTATAAATTGATCTAGGTCAATTATTTTATAGTGAAAGTTTTTTTAAAAAAGCTATTTAATTCAATAGAGTGGTAACTCTAATGCTAAGCTAGACTATACAGTGAGGCGTTTTAGAAGTTTTAGCGGGGCTGAGAAAAAGTCGCAGAAAATAATTGTTTTTTTTGGAAGTTGAAAACAAAAACGCCGTAATTATAATTGATAATAATTACGGCGTTAACAGGAGCAAAAAATTTACATCCAGCTCTCACTGCGAACAATGCCGACAGCAATGCCTTCAATATTAAATTGCTGATTAGCTAAATCTACTTTAATCGGTTCGAAAGCTTCATTCTCAGCATGTAAATAAACAACATTACCATCACGTTTAAAGCGTTTCACCGTAACATCGTCTTCTACTCTTGCTACTACTACTTGGCCATTTTTAACATCGGTAGTTTGATGAACCGCTAATAAGTCACCATCCATTATGCCAATGTCTTTCATACTTTCACCATTGACGCGTAATAGGTAGTCAGCGGCAGGATGGAATAAATTACCATCCATTTTGTAGTGATCTTCGACATGCTCTTGTGCCAAGATTGGCTCTCCAGCAGCAACACGACCAATGAGTGGCAAGCCTTCTTCTTCGATCAACTCTTCAACCAAGCGAATACCTCGAGAAGTCCCTGCTAACATTTCAATATAGCCTTTCTTTGCTAAAGCTTTTAAATGTTCTTCAGCAGCATTAGCTGATTTAAAACCAAAGAATTTGGCAATTTCAGCACGTGTAGGTGGCATGCCTGTTTCTTGGATTTTTTCTTTGATTAAATCATAAATTTGTTGCTGTCTATTCGTCAGCGGGCGTAATTCGGAGGTTGGATCTATCATAGCTATAGCCTGTAAATTTACACAGTGTTACTGGTAGTATATACAGGAATACGTTAAAGGCAAGCTTTTACTCGAAAGTGGATTTTCTTGTGTTTGCGTTGCCGTTAATGTTGAAACTTTGGTCACTCACTCTTAAATGACTTTAGGTAGCCTTTTACTAAAGCATATTGCGCGAAGTAATACGTGGACATCACCCAAAGTTGGTTTTGAAAAATAGCGCTATTAAACTTATCAAAACCAATTAATGAATCAGATATGACAAAACTAATACCACCCAATATTAGCCATACATTTGATCTATGAGTGAATACAGTTGCTAATGCCATAAGTAATAGTATGGTCATGTAGGCTAAAACCGGTATAAATAGCTCACCTAAACCGTCAACGAGTAACATAAACATCAGCAAACCAAAACCAATGTATGTGGTAAGAATCGCGACTTTTTGCTTGTTGTTTTGGATGTTATTAAAGGGCTGTAAACTCAATAAATAGAAAACATGGGCAATGAAAAATGCAGCTAAGCCAAAGATAAACCAAGCCTCTCTATTGAAATCAAGTAGGAAATCACCGCTGCTAGAAAAGAGTAAACCCAAAATAAAAAGTTTATGGCTAGTTGCTTGTTGTGCTGTAGGTAGTAGCTTAATTTTTTGCCAAGCAATAGCCAATAGAAAAAAGATGGGTAGCATTTTTACTGCCCAACTCAAGGGATAGGGTTTTATCAGTGTTGATAAAATAAAGCTTATAGCAAGGGCGATAAATACTAGGGTGTTATTCTTATTCACGGCCAATTGCCTTTTTTGTAACGTGTTTACTGTGATTTTGATAATTGAATTAATATCATGTTTTCACCACTAATTGAAATATTGCTTTCATTATTAACAGCTTGCTGCTCATATTTTGCTAAAGCCCCTTTAGCGACTTGAGTTGTTTTTTTATCCTGCTCTAAAGTCAAATCACCTGATAAGCTATAAGCAAAAATTAATACATTGTTATTAGCTGTTAAAGCAACGTTGGTACTATTGGTATAAGTATCAACTTGCGCGGTAAAGCTTTGCTGATTAGTCATAATATTAAAGTCTTTAATACCGCCATTAACTAGCTTGCCGTTGGTTTTGCAGCCACCATCAAAGTGAGCAATATCTAATAACTTAGTTAAATTATCAACATCACCATTACGGTGATCTAAGATTAAACCTTCACCTTCAATCAATACCAAGTTGCGTTGGTAACCAGCAAAGTTAGAAAAATCACCGTCATTCACTACACTGGCAATACTTAAGCGCCAATTAAAATTATCTAAAGTGCCACCATCGCTAATGGCCAACTCAGTGGTGTGGCCTAAGCCGTTTTTCCATGGAATAGTTTTAAAGGTTTCCGGCGATAAAATGCTTAGCATGTTTTACTCACTTGTCGGCGTTCATTGGTTATAGTTTATTTATTCGCGGTTTAATTTATTTTAACACGTATATACAAGTTGAGTGAAAGTTAAAAGTAAATTGACCATTGAAGCTAAGGGGCTGTTTATCTTTCGAGATTGCTTTTGCAGCGAATTGTTGGGTATTTATACAAGGCAGAGCTTTTGTAATGTGGTTATTCAGGACAAACTGCTCCTGCGTTGTCTAGCAAGCTACATCCTTGTAGCGTCACATAAAAAGGCGATTACGCCGTAAAAATGACCAACAAACGCTGTCCGAAGGATTCGGCTAAAAGTGCTTTACTCTTTGTTGAGCAGTATTTGCTTAGAATGACTAGGTTAAAGACGACTCGCCGCAACTAAAGCACTTTACTCTCGTTATAAATAGCCGAACAAAATTTAACCGCGAAAGATCAACAGCCCCTAGCTAAATTCAGTGAAATATTATTAGCTGTTATAAATGATGGAATTGAAATAGCTTTTTTTGGATTCTTTTCTTGAGTGGTGTGATTAACTCTCACTAGGGTGATCTCTTTAGCAGGATGAAAATTTCGATTTGATTGATAACTCACTTGTCATAGCATTGGTGTAATATTAGCGCTTGCTAAACAGTCTATGCTCACGTTAGAATCTAGCCGCGTTAATTAGGGAGAGAGCCTAGTTAACGTAACACTTGTCGGAGTGCCAAAGGCTGAGATCGCGTAAGCGGGATCCGTAAAACCTGATCAGATTAATATCTGCGTAGGAAACAAGAGAGAGTGATTAAGTCCTGAAATCTTAATCTTTACCATACTCTTTTTGCCTCTTTTTAATTATTGTCTAATACAGACTTAATTAAAAAACTCCGCCTATTTTTATTTTTTTCTTGTGGTGCTCTGTCATACAAGAAAAACCAAAAACAAGGTGCGACCATGAACGATACAACTAATTCTGTGAAGACAGAAAACAAACCGCAAACCAGACGTGAAAAACGTGCAGCGGCAGAAGCCTTTTTAAAAAATGTTTCAGACCAATCTTTCCCAAATTCAAAAAAAGTCTATGTCCCGGGGAAAATTCACGATATCAAAGTTGGCATGCGTGAAATTACCCTTACCGATACTTTAGTTAGCGGTAGCAAAGATAATCCAGTGTACGAAAAAAATGAACCTTTGTGTGTGTATGACACATCAGGGTTTTATACCGATGAAGGCGTAGATATTGATGTCCATAAAGGTATTCCTCGCTTGCGAGAAACTTGGATTGATGCGCGAGATGACGTTGAGTTTTTAGAGTCAAATAGCTCTTTATATGCCCAGCAGCGTTTAGCGGATGAAGGTGTTGATCATATTCGTTTTGAACACCTACCTAAAATGCGTATCGCTAAAAAAGGCAAAAACGTCACGCAAATGCATTACGCCAAGCAGGGCATTATTACCCCTGAAATGGAATATATTGCGATTCGTGAAAACTTAAAACGTGAACAAGTAAAGGATGAAATTTTACTGCAGCAACATAAAGGTCAATCGTTTGGTGCTAGCATTCCTGAACAAATCACCCCTGAATTTGTTCGTGATGAAGTTGCCCGTGGTCGCGCTATTATTCCGGTAAATATCAACCACCCTGAATGTGAACCAATGATTATTGGTCGTAACTTTTTAATCAAAGTTAATGCCAATATTGGTAACTCTGCCGTTACCTCAAGCATTGAAGAAGAGGTTGAAAAACTAGTCTGGTCAGCCAAATGGGGCGCAGACACGGTAATGGATTTATCTACTGGTCGTAACATTCATGAAACACGTGAGTGGATCATGCGTAATTCGCCAGTGCCGATTGGTACCGTACCAATTTACCAAGCACTTGAAAAAGTGAATGGTATTGCTGAAGACTTAACGTGGGAAATCTTCCGTGACACCTTAATTGAACAAGCAGAGCAGGGTGTTGATTACTTCACTATTCATGCCGGCGTACTGTTACGTTACGTTCCTATGACAGCAAAACGCGTTACCGGTATTGTTTCACGTGGTGGCTCAATTATGGCGAAATGGTGTTTAGCGCACCATAAAGAAAACTTCTTATACACGCACTTTGAAGACATCTGTGAAATTTTAAAACAATACGATGTCTCGTTCTCGTTAGGTGATGGTTTACGCCCAGGTTCGGTAGCCGATGCTAATGATGAAGCACAATTTGCTGAATTACATACACTAGGAGAGCTGACTAAAATTGCTTGGAAACATGATGTACAAACCATCATTGAAGGGCCTGGTCACGTGCCACTGCATATGATCAAAGCCAACATGGAAGAGCAGTTAGAACATTGTGGTGAAGCACCTTTTTATACTTTAGGGCCGTTAACCACAGATATCGCGCCAGGTTATGATCACATTACTTCAGGTATCGGTGCCGCTAATATTGGTTGGTACGGTTGTGCCATGCTTTGTTATGTTACGCCAAAAGAGCATTTAGGCCTGCCAAACAAAGAAGATGTTAAAGAAGGCTTGATCACTTATAAAATTGCGGCTCATGCGGGTGATTTAGCTAAAGGTCATCCGGGTGCGCAGATTCGAGATAATGCTATGTCTAAAGCACGTTTTGAGTTCCGTTGGTACGATCAATTCAATATTGGTTTAGACCCTGAAACCGCACGTGCTTATCATGACGAAACCTTGCCACAAGAATCAGGTAAAGTTGCGCATTTTTGTTCTATGTGTGGACCAAAATTCTGTTCAATGAAAATATCACAAGAAGTGCGAGATTACGCTGCTGACTTAGACAAAAATGCTATCGAAATTCAATTGCTTGATGAAACGATAAAGATCCCTTCAGATGATGCTATCGAACAAGCGATGCAAGAAAAGTCTGCTGAGTTTAAAGCAACGGGTAGTGAAATTTATCAACTAGCGGATTAATTTAGCCGAGATATTGCCAAGTTATCTTATCGATAATCCATTAGCAAGAAAGAGCAATGGACTGCCGACAGGACACTTCGGCAGTGACGTTGTTGTTAGATTAATAATACTGTCTTATGCGTCATACCCGCGTTGTTTTAGTGGGTACCCATTGGCGGGCAAATATAAATGGACTCCCGACAGAACAATTCGGGAGTGACTGTGTTGCACAATTCGGCAGTGACGGTGTTGTTAGTTTAATCGCACTGCCTGTTACGTCATACCCGCGTTGTTTTGGCGGGTATCCATTGGCTGGCAAATATAAATGGACTCCCGACAGAACAATTCGGGAGTGACTGTGTTGCACAA
>CAJXPG010000057.1 GCA_913057925.1 uncultured Colwellia sp.
GATGTGTATAAGAGACAGACTTAGTGCAAATCCCCCTTCACACCCATTAAAGTGTTTAATGTAAAGAAAAGACAATAAATTACTTTACACTTCTTTACACCTCATGTAAGTTAATAAAATGAATGGTACAATAATCGCTCAATGATAATGCTTTAATGCAATTTTCTTAGGGTTATTGCCAAATTCGAGCTGCTAGCTAATAGCGTTCATTTGATAAAAACTATAATAAGGGAGACGTTTGTGTTGAATCTAAATAAACAACTCAATCAAAAAGATTTCACGTTAAAACCTAATAAACTAATGAAAGCTATGCTACCTGCTTTATGCATGAGCGCATTAAGCTATAACGCTCAAGCTGCTGTAGATAACCTGACTTTTGAAGACGACTTAAAAGATATCAAAGTCTCTTGGGACGCAGTAATTGATGAAAATCATGTTGGCTATAATCTATACCGTGCGGATACCGTTGATGGTGTCGGTACACTGATTAATACAGACTCAATAGTTTCAGGTACTGCTACTCGCTTTGCTAACGCTGGCGCAGGTAGCTCGTATTTCTTCTATGTAGAATCTGTTGACGTAGATGGCAATGTCCTTGATAGCTCAGCAAGAACTGCCTACGCCCTTGTTGATACTGACGGCGATGGCATGAGTGATGACTGGGAAAACACCTATGCTTTAGATGCTTCAGTTGATGATAGCGCTATTGATTTAGATAAAGACGGTTTAACTAACCTTGAAGAATATCAATACCAATCACAAACTGAAAACGCCGATATCAAACCAAACTACGCTGATACCGATGGTGATGGCATTCACGATGGTTTTGAAATAGCTCATGAAGGTCTTGACCCTGGCTTAGCTGATAGCAGCGAAGATGCCGATGCTGATGGCTTTTCAAATTTAGCTGAATTTGAAGCGGGTAGTAACCCAGCTTTATATAATGAAACTCCTGATGATGTTGGTGGTGTGCCTACAACAACGACCACTTTTGCTGTTCTAGGTGATGGCAACATTGATAAAAACAAGTCTAAGTATTTTGATAATGAATTAGCGGGTGGAGTAACCCCCGTTTTAAAATTAACTGTTGATAGAAGGGTTGCTTATTTAAGGTTTGATACTTCAGCACTGACTGACGGCGTAACCATCACTAATGCTAGCTTAAACTTAACAGGTGTTGCAGGGTTTGATGCCAGCGTCCACAGCACTACAAACGCCTGGACATATGGTGCAGATACTTCTATAGATGGAAGCTGGCCAGAACCAATCGACCTTCTTGATACACAAGACCTATCAGCTGATGTAAAAGTGGGCTTTGATGTCACTTCAGCGATAATAGATGGTGAGTTGTCATTTGCGGTAACTACAACTCAAGGGGGAACTAAAAATCTATATTCTTCTGAGCAAGGTGGTGATGCAGCTCCTTCATTAGACGTTACCTACAGTGAAGGTGCGGTAGACCTTCCGCCAAGCAAAGTTGAAAACTTCACTGCTGCAGAAGGGGTATCAACTGTTAATTTTACTTGGGATGCAGGTGTCGATTCAGATGGTACAATAGCCAGCTATAATATTTATCGTCGTGCTAATCAAAACTTCTTATTTGGCGATCCTATTGCTAATGTCACGTCGGGCACAGCTTATACCGATGCCACAGCCGATGCTGATCATCATTATCAATATATAATTACTGCGGTAGATAACGGTGGAAATGAATCTAAAGTGTCAGAGATACTTAATATTGAAAATGTAACAGGCTCAGGAGTAACCACCGACCCAGCGCCTACTACCGTTAAAAATATTGAAGCTTCAGATAATACTAGCGGTATTAAAATCTCTTGGGAGCAAGTAAGTGATGACGACCTTGCGGGTTACAATGTCTATCGTGATAATGTGTTATTAAACACCGATGCGCTAATTAAGAATACCCTTAAAAATTACACTGACTATACCGCAGAGGTAAATACCGAGTATCAATACCGCGTTGAAGCAGTTGATGCTGCAGGGCAAGCGTCTGATGCATCACAAAACACTCCATATACCTTGCTTGATACCGACCTTGATGGCTTAAGTGACCATTTTGAAGAAAAATACTCCGGTGATCTCTATGCAGATGGTGTTATTTGGGACTCAACAACACCTGAAGGTGATGCTGATGGCGATGGTTTATCTAACTTAGGTGAATACAACGCTGTTACTGACCCTACTATTGCTGATACCGATGCCGATGGTATGCCAGATGGCTTTGAAGTAGATAACGGTCTAGACCCAACGAATGATAAAGATTCAAACTGGACAGGTAGTAATAAGGATGATGCTGCATTAATTGACCCTGATAGCGATGGTGATAGTAACCTTGAAGAATATCTCGCCAATAGTGATGTTAATGATGCTAAATCTAATGTGATGAACCCCAATGGTGTTGATCAATTTTATGCAACGCTAAACCCAGTAGCAGATACTTATGTAACAAGTCGCTATAAAGATAAAAACTTCTACACCATTACCTCAGAAATTGAAGGTGTTGAAGATATCACTGTTAATTTCAATGATGCAACAGAGCTATCTGTTAGTACCGGTAATAAATATATAAACGAGAACCTAGAAGAGGTTTCAACCCTTCAGTTAGCTTACCTTAAATTTGATGTTAGCCAAATTGATATGCAAGAAGGTAGTCCTTTGCGCACAGTATTACGTTTACACCGAACCGGTAACAGTATTAATGATGTTGCTGTTTACAAAGTAAATGATAATACCTGGGACTCTGCTGCACTAACATGGAATACCAAACCTGCTAATGGCGATCTATTACTCAGTGATGGCACAATTCCAGGTAATACTCAAACTGATGGCGTGTTTGATGACCCAGAGCAACAATGGGCTGAAATAGATGTCACTAATGCTATCACCAAGGGTGAAATGGTTTCGTTTTCTGTAACCCGCCTTGCTGATATTGACAAAGGCAGAGCAATTGATTCTTTAGAGTCTGAATTTAAGCCTGAGCTATATGTAACTTACACCAAAGAAAGTATGGATTTAGACTTTGACGGCTTACCTGACTTTTGGGAAAGAAGATACGGTTTAAACCCTGAAGTGAATGATAGTGCATTAGATTTAGATAATGATGGTTTAACAAACCTTGAAGAATATGAACTAGGTTTAGAGCCAAATAATACTGATAGTGATGGCGATGGTTCACCTGATAATGTTGATCTAGAGCCATCTGTTGCTAATGACTTTGTAGCACCTTATTTTGCAGAAGAAATCCCTGCAGTAGTTGTTGATGCCACAGGTTTATTAACGGATATCACTGATGCGTTAGTTGCCGCTAACATTACTGCTTACGATGAGTTCGATGGTCAAGATATAATCGCCACGGTAGTGGAAGGCACTGAAGTATCATTAGCTTCAGGAAAACACACCATTACGCTAGAAGCCGTTGATGCGACAGGTTTTGTTGCAACAACAACAGTTGATATTCATATTAACCCACAAGTTAGTCTTGGCTTAGATGTTATCGCTGAAGCAGGCGGTGAAGTGTCAATACCAGTAACCTTATCTGGTGTTGCAGCAAACTACCCTGTTACTGTTGATTATCAAGTTGTATTAAATGAAGAAGTAACCACTGGCCAAGTGACCTTTGAGCAAGATGCGACATCGACTGACTTAATGTTAGCGGTAAGTAGAGATGCTCAACAAGGTGATACTTTACTTGTTAGTTTCACTGGTGCAACAAATGCGGTAATTGATGAAACAAGCTCATTAACCGTTAACGTTAACAATGAAAACTTTGTACCTACCGTTGAGGTAAGTATTAGCCAAGGTGGCAGCTTAGTTAGTTCTATTGCACCAGCTGCTGGGTTAGTAACCCTTACTGCTGAGGTAACAGACATAAACCAGAATGATGTACATAGCATTACTTTTGAAAGTATTGATGGTGTACTCACTGATGATGGCTCTGATGAACTGACAAATACCTTTACCTTTGATCCTGCTGGATTAGATACCGGTGATTATCAAGTTAAAACCACCATTGCTGAAACAAGTACTGATGAACTCTTTGCTATTGAGATATTAACCCAGTTACATGTTGATGCTAGCTTAACTGAAGTTGTTGCTGATAGTGACCAAGATGGTATTCCTGATGCCTTAGATATTGATGATAACGTTGCTCGTTTACCTATTGAAGAAGGTGAACTGCCATTACTTGTTACTACAGGACTGAAGTTATCTTTAGGTGATTATGCTCAAGGTAATGACACAGCTACAATTGATAAAGAGCAATTAGAAATTGATATGGAGTTTGATCCAGTATCAACTATTACTAACTTTAAGGTTGAAGGTTTAACCATTGTTGGTGATTCAGTTCAGGTTATTGTACCTCTTAAAAGTGGTGTAGAAGGTGTAGAAGCAGTAGAAGCGGTAGAAGCGGTTGAAGCATCAGACGGTGTAGAAGCAGTGGAAGCGGTAGAAGCAGTGGAAGCGGTGGAAGCCATACCAGGTGTGACTATTCCTCAAGATGCAGCATACCGTAAGTATACTGAAGCTAAAGGCTGGTTTGACTTTGTTATCGATGAGAAAAACAACATCGGCTCAGCATTGAAAGATGCAGATGGTAACTGTCCTGGAGCAGGCTCAGATAATTACTTAGCTGCTGATTTAATTACAGCTAATGGCTTGCTTGAAGGTAAAGAATGTATCCAACTTACTATTGAAGATGGTGGTCCAAACGATGCTGATGAAGTAGCTAACGGTATTGTGGTTGACCCAGGTGTATTGGTTATGAATCATGTCAATATTGCACCGGAACTTTCAGTAAATAATGTTTCAGCGATGAGTAATACCAGTGTCTCTGTAAGCGCCTCTACAACAGATTATGAAGGTGATGCGATTACCTATACTTGGGTACAAGTAGCAGGACCAAGTGTTTCACTTGAAGGCGGTTCATCAAGCACAATCAACTTCATGGCGCCAACGGTACTAGAAGATACTACGTTAAGGTTTGAGGTTGTAGCCGATGATGGTACAGATACAAGCTCACAAATAGCTGAAGTATCAGTAACGTCAGATCCAAATTACACCCCGAAGAAAAGTGGTGGTTCATTTGGTTGGTTATTGAGTATCCTTGCGCTTACGGGCTTATCTCGTAAAAGATTGTTTAAAAAATAATCAATAGCGCACTCAAGCATACTTTCTACCTATAAAAACAAAAGCCTGTCAAGTTCATCTGACAGGCTTTTTTATAGGTAGAAAACACA
Source organism: uncultured Colwellia sp. (assembly GCA_913057925.1). Lineage (GTDB taxonomy): Bacteria > Pseudomonadota > Gammaproteobacteria > Enterobacterales > Alteromonadaceae > Colwellia. Next base: position 5,256 of record CAJXPG010000057.1, read on the forward strand.
CTAGAGAATTCATTTTCATCATTGTGGCACCTACACTTGAAGTTCTTTAGCAGAAATGGCTGACTTACTAAAAGGTTTGTATATTCTCCCACCACAACAAGCCCCGTCTTTTATATGTAAAGAACAGTAAAGGTTATAGTTACAAAAGTGTTTTTATTTTAAGCTGTATAAATAGATAAAGTATCAATACTCTACTAATTAAGGTATCTAAATGCGTAGTCGAAAGTTTAAAAACAACATTGCCCTATCGCTGTTTTCTCTAGCGATATTGCCTGCACTAAGTCATGCACAGGACAAGCGTCCTAACATCGTTTTACTATTAACTGATGATCAAAGCTATCACTCAGTTGGTTATTCAGGTAATACCCAAGTTAAAACTCCCCATATTGATAATCTAGCTAAACAAGGTGTTATTTTTGATCGTGCCTACGACACCACTTCAATTTGTATGGCAAGTCGCGCGCAAGTATTCACAGGGTTATATGAATATAAAACCGGTGCTAACTTTACCCATGGCCCATTAACTACTGAGAAATGGCAACAATCTTACCAAGTAAAACTACGTGATGCTGGCTACTTTACAGGCTTTGTCGGTAAGTTTGGCTTTGCGGTAAAGGAATCAGCAGAAGCAAAAAGTGCTTATAAAAAAGATGATGATTTGCCTATCAGTGATTTTGATGTGTGGTACGGCTGGCCTTCACAAGGTAACTACGCAACGGCGAAAAATAAATCCGTAGCAAAGTTTGCTAAAGAGTACCCGCATACCACCAAAGCTGTTGGTGCCGCTTCGGTAGATTTTTTCAAACAAGCGAAAGAAAAAGATCAGCCGTTTTTATTATCGGTTAGCTTTAAAGCGCCGCATAAGGCTTTCACGCCAGATCCTGCCTATGATGATGTTTATGCTGACACCGTTTGGGATGAACCTAAAAACTTTGGTGAAGCTGGCGCTAAACATATTCCAGAGCAAGCAAAAGGCGGTCGTCAATACCGTACGATGAAAGACTTCGTCCCTGAAAAGTATCAGAAAAACATGCGTAAGTATCACCAGCTAGTTTACGGTGTTGACCAAGCTGTAGGCATGATACGAGACGAGTTAGAGAAGCAAGGTCTTGCTGACAATACCGTTATTTTATTCCTAAGTGATAATGGCTATAGCCTAGGCGCTCATAATATGAGTGGTAAAGTGCTGCCTTATGAAGAGCCATCAAGAACCCCTATGGTGGTTTATGATCCGCGTTTACCTTCACTAGGGGACAACAACCGAGTTAATAGTGTTACCAGTAATTTAGATATGGCACCGACTATTTTTGAATTAGCTGGCGTAGAAACACCTAACAATGTTGATGGTAAAAGCTTATTACCTTTACTTAAAGATCCAGACGGTAAAGTGCAAGACAGTGTACTCTTAATCAATACTTGGGGTAGCTCGCCAACACATTCTCTTGCCATCGTTACTGATAAGTATAAATACATTTATTGGCCATTTGCCCACAACATGCAAGCAACAGAAGAGTTATATGACTTATCAAAAGATAGTCTTGAGATGGTCAATTTAGCCAAGAACCCTGAGTATGCAAGTCAACTTAAAATGATGCATGCCAAATTTGATGCTAGCGTTAAAACATGGCAAGCAGAAACAGTATCAACAGGTAACTACCCTGCTTTTGGCAAAATGTATCAAAGAGATCTAAGTTGGGAAGAGAAACTTAGCCAGTTTGATGAGCGTTTACAGCGTAAATACATTGATTGGCAAACAGAAGAAAAATCAGAAAAAGCCAATAGAAAAAAGAATCAAAAAAACAAACAGAAAAAGCAGAAAAAAAAGAAGAATAAGAACAACTCTGACGCTTCAGTATTAACTAAGGAAACGATGTAATGAAACTATCAAAATTAACCTTGGCCAGCTTATTATTAACAGCCGGTATCTCATCAGCGAGCAGTTATGCACAAAAGTATGACGCGAACTGGGATTCTTTATCAAAGCAAAAATTACCAGAGTGGATAGTCGATGCTAAGTTTGGTATTTATACTCACTGGGGCGTTTACTCTGTTCCAGCTCACGGCGGTCCTGATTATGCGCCTAATTTATATAGCCACAAAAGAGACATCAAAGGTGCCTACTCTTACCACAAAGAAAAATACGGCGATTTAGATAAAGTTGGCTATACAGACCTCGTGAAGAAATTCACTGCACCGAAATTTGATGCTGGTAACTGGGCTGGTGTTATGGCTAATGCCGGCGCTAAATTTGCCGGCATTAGTGTGGTTCACCATGATGGTTTCTTACTTTGGGACTCTAAAGTCAGTCGCTGGAATTCAAAAGAAATGGGCCCTAAACGTGACATTTATGGTGAAATTGCAGAAGCGGTTCGTGATAATGATATGAAGCTCGTTGCTACTATGCATCATGGTCGTTCTCCAGGTTGGAAAACCAAATTTTTACCAAAGGGTTCTAAAGCAGCTTCTAAAAACTGGGATATGAATGATCCTCAATTTAATGATTTTTTCTGGGATAAAAAAGACCCTAAAGTGATCAAAAAGTTTGAGCAAGACTGGGAAAAGAAAGTACACGAGATTGTTGATAACTACCAACCTGATTTACTATGGTTTGACGGTTTACGACAAGCAATTAAAGGTGGTCATCCAGGAGAACAAACGGTTTTAGATGCGGTTAGTTATTATTACAATGAAGCAGATAAACGCAATCAAGAAGTGGTATTAGCCAATAAACACGCGGGTAAATTTAACTTCCCTGATGATGTTGGTCTACTTTCATATGAAGGTGGCCGTGACATGCCAGAGCATGTTGAAGGTTATTACTTAACTGACCGTGCCATTGGTTACCCTTGGTCTTACGTTAATGATAAAACTTACCGTGATGGCGCAGACTTTCATGTAGGTTTCTTAATCGACAATGTTTCTCGTGGTGGTATTTATCTTATGTCTCTTACCCCGAAAGGTGACGGTTCAATCCCTGAAGGTGAGTTAGAAATTACTAAAGGTATTGGTCGCTGGTTAGAAGCTAACGGTGATGCTATTTACGGTACACGTCGTTACTCAGTATTTGGTGAAGGTAAACACTTAGTCTACAAAAAGCTTAAGAAAGGTAAAACAATCTATGCATGGGATTACCGTAACTTAGGTGCAGAAGACATTCGTTTTACCCAAAAAGACAACAACTTATACAGCATAGTTTTAGGTATGCCTAAAAGCCGTGTATTAGATATTAAAACGCTAAACAGTGATTATGATATCTCAAGTGAAAACAAAATCACTAGCATTGAGCTACTAGATAGTGATGAGAAAATTGAATGGAGCCGAGACAAAGACGGCTTGCATATCAAATTCCCTAAAGGTTATGAAGGTGAGTTTGCTCATGCCTTTAAAATCAATGTTGCTGGTAAGTTAATTGTTAATGAACCCGATCTTGAAAACAGATTAAAGCTAGCAAAACTTGGTAAGATCACACTTGAAGCAGAAGATAAAATTAAAGTAGTTAATACAGGTAAATAGCAGCATTAACCTGTTTATTTAACCCTAATAAAGGTGCATTCATAATTGTTTGCGCCTTTTTTTTAAAAATTTTTTGTGTTTACCTTAAAAATTCTAAGAGACTCATTATGATAAAAAGATTATATCCCCTATTTTGTAGCTTGCTATTACCCTGTTTTTTAATAAACGCTAACGCAGCTGAAAATATAAAACCTAATATTGTTTTTATTTTTGCTGATGATATGAGTTATAAAACCGCAGGCTTTATGGGACATGAAATAGTAAAAACGCCCCACTTAGATAAACTTGCTGCCAAAGGGGTGATCTTTAATAAAGCTTATAACATGGGGTCTTGGACGCCAGCCGTGTGCATGACATCTCGTAGTATGATCAACACAGGTTTATCAATGTGGCGCTCTCACGAAATAGAAAAAACCTTAGCTGCCCTGTCTCCTTCAAAAAAATCCAAAAAGAAGGCTAAGAAAAATAAGAACAGTAAAAATAAAAAGCAAAAAGAAATCACTTCGCAGCCACTCTCTAAAGAAACGTCTAAAGAACAACTAGCTGTAAACAAGGCTAAACAAGCTTCAATTATTGAAACCCTATGGTCTAGTCGCATGAAAAATGCAGGCTACGATACTTACATGACAGGAAAATGGCACGTCAAAGCTCCTGCACAGGCAAGTTTTGATGAAATAGGTACCGTTCGAGCCGGAATGCCTAAACAAAGCAAACAGCGCTATGCTCGAACATTTGATCAAACTTTAGATAGTTGGAGTCCATTTGATAAATCAATGGGCGGATTTTGGGCTGGCGGCCAACACTGGAGTGAAACCTTAGCTGATGAAGCCATCGGCTATCTAAGTAAAAAAGAAAATTCAACTAAGCCATTTTTTATGTACATAGCTTTTAACGCTCCGCATGATCCAAGACAAGCACCTAAAGCGTTTGTTGATATGTATCCAATCAGTGATATTCAATTACCCAAAAGTTACCAAGCACAAAATCCTGATATGGAAACCATGGGGCTCTTAGGTAATAAAAAAGCAGGGTCGAATAAAACAGGCATGAAAAAAGGTAAAATTCTACGTGATGAAAGCCTTGGCCCGATGCCACGCACTGAATATTCTACCAAAATTAATCGCCAAGAATATTATGCTTCGATCACCCATTTAGATGCACAAGTTGGGCGTATTGTAGCAGAGCTAAAAGCCAATAATCAGTTAGAAAACACCATTATTATTTTTACAGCAGATCATGGTCTGGCTATTGGTGAACATGGTTTATTAGGTAAACAGAATTTATTTGAACATAGCATGCGTGCCCCATTTTTTATTCAAGGAAAAGGCATACCACAAGGTGAAGTACGTGATGAAGCTATTTATATTCAAGATGCCATGGCAACGAGTTTAGAACTTGCTAAAGCATCAACAGAAGCCATTGAATTCAATAGTATTATGCCAATTATTAATAAAAATTCAGCAAGCAGCTATAACGCAATTTACGGCGCTTATGTAAATAACCAACGAGCAATTATTGTTGATAACTACAAGTTAATTCTATATCCAAAAACAAAGTCGATGCGTTTATTTGACTTAAAGAAAGATCCTGATGAATTAACAGATTTGTCACTGCACATCGAATACAAAAATAAAAAACAGCGTCTATTTGCAGATTTGCTGTTAGAGCAAAAAGATAAAGCTGACCCGTTAAACTTAGTTGCTATTTATCCTGAGTTAAGCAACTAGTCACTCATATACTAACCTTCACCCCAGTTTTAAAATACTGGGGTTATCAAGGTTAATGTACTCTTAAAAGTAGCCCCTGAAGCGTTCACTTTCAGGGGCTTTTTTACATATTCAGATCAACAATTTATCTAATGTTTCGCCTACTTTTTCCATGTTTGACTTTTAACGGTTACCGGTTTATCCCAGCTTAATGCTTGTCTTTTACGATATTTAGGATCCTTATCTTTATTCGGTAGGCTACGCGCTATCGCAATCAATTCAGCTTTTGCCGCTTGCACTGCCACATCAGCGCAATCAATAAGATTTATTTTTTCTTCAGGATCATTTTTTAAATCAACTAATTTGTCAAAACCTAACGTAGGAGACGCACTTACATAGAGCTTATAGCGTTTATTTCTGATCACTCGATCGCGAAATACATAGCTATTTTCAACACCCTTTGCGGAGACTTTCGCTTTACTTTTTCCGCCCATAGACAAAATGCTTTTGCGATTGCCGTCGCCTTGTTTTGCTAATAGATAAGGAGCAAACGATTGTCCATCTAACGCGTAATGTTTTGGAATATTGGCGTTGGCTAAATCAGCAAAGGTAGGCAACAAATCGGTAAAATCAACTAATACCTCACTGACAATACCCGTGGGTATTAAACCTGGGCTACTGACAATAAAAGGTGAATTAATACCATTTTCCTTGGTGAGCATTTTCCCACCCTTTACTTTTCTGCCATTTAAAGTGCCCACTATACCTTTAGTACTACCGTTATCCGTGGTCCAAATAATAATGGTGTTGTCTTTTTCACCCATTTCCTCCAAACGCTCAACCATTTTGGCTAAGATAAAGTCAGCATATTCAACCATAGCGATATGCTTAGCTAATTTAGATTTCACCTTCGTTTTATGTGGCGTGGTGGTAAAAGGCGAATGCGGTAAGTTCATCGCATAATAGGCAAACCAAGGTTGCTGTTTATTAGCGTCAATAAAGCTTAATAAAAAGTCTGAGAAGATATCTTCACTAAATTGATCTTTATAGGTTTTACTGCCCTTTTTAGTATGAATATACGGATCCCAATAACGCTTACTACTCGCTTTGTTGCCAGCTTCATAACCTGTCCACATAGCATAGTCATCAAAGCCGTGCTTACTCATTGCTTCAGGCTCAATTCTAAAATCATTAACCTGCCACTTACCTGCTGCCGCAGTCGCATATCCCGCACTTTGTAAAACTTTAGCCATACTTTGATTTTGCTGCCAATCTAGGTAGGCTTGCCCCCAACGCGGTGTATCCCAATGGTTCACCCAACCATGCTGGTTTGGATATTGCCCGGTAATTAAAGAGACGCGGGATGGTGTGCATTGTGGGTTTGACCAAGCATTATCAAATTTAATACCTTGCTTTGCTAATTTGTCTATATTTGGCGTGTTAATATCTTCTGCGCCATAGGCACTTACCCATTCTTTGCCCAAATCATCAGCAAGAATAAAAAGGATATTTGGCCGTGTATCGACATTTTCAGCCGCCGATGTTGTTATTGAATTTGTCGCAATAATCCCTGCACAAACCGTTAAACAAAGTCGCTTTTTAAATTTTAACATTCAACCTCCTAGGAAGTATTGTTACCAATCAGTGTAAGAAAGTTATTACTTCGCATTTTTTTATGAGGATACTTCTTTCGACTTTTCATTTTTTTGTCTTTATCACCACGAGGGTGCTTATCGGGAGGGTTAGTTTTAAAGCTTTCTATAGTAGCTGCGCGTTTTGCAGCAGCCTCTGGCGTTAACGAAGTTTCAAAGCCGGTTAATTTAAACGAGTAAGCATAGTTGCCCGGTTTTTTAGTTGGCACGGTTACGGTAAGTTTTTTGTTGTTTACCTGATAAGCCAAAGCACCTGAGTGCCCTAATAGTTCAACCTTCGCATTTAATTGACCGTCAATTTGTAAAATCTCGGGCGAAAATGACAAGTCTTCAGGCCAATCTAACAAGGTAACATACAGGGTTTTGTTGTCCTTAGAGCGAGTATAACGCATGTCTTTTGCTGTGAATTTTAACTTTTTTTGAAAGATGCCTTCTTCATCTAAACGATTTGGTCCTTCGCCATATTCAAGCCATGGGCGCGTCGCATAAATAGCTTCGCCATTGGTTTTTAACCATTTGCCAAATTCAAGCAATAAGGCTTTTTGGTCTGCAGGAATACTGCCATCAGCACGCGGTGAAATATTCAGTAGCAATTGACCATTTTTACTGACTGCATCAACAAAGTCGTCGAGCACATCGTCAGTGCTACGAATTTTTAAGGTATCGGTATAGCTCCAACTTCCAGAGCCAACCGTGTCATCAACTAACCAAGGAAATAAGGTTAAGTGTTCAGAATGGCCTTTTTCGTAGTCAAAAACTGCCACTTCTTCTGGGTACTGCCGCTTCTTGGTCGTTACAACCACTTCTTTGTTCAATGCTTTGGCTTTGTTGAAATAATAGGCAAGGAAACGTCGGTGATATTCATCCGGAATAAGGTCCATCTTACTGTCAAACCAGATCAAATCAGGCTCATATTTATCAATCACTTCACCTAGCTTTGTTTGAAACATTTTGTAGTAAAGTTCAGGCTCCATATTCATATATAAAAATTGTAATATGGGATCTGACGACGTGGTCGCATAACCTTCAACCCGAGGGTACCACTTGAGGCCCCGCTCGTTATGAAACGACGTGACAAATTTTATGCCCTGCCCCTTTATCGCTTTACTCAATAGTCCCGTGAGATCTTTTTTAGGTCCTTTATCTTTAGCATTCCACGGCGTTAGATCCGATGCCCACATAGAGAAACCATCATGATGCTCTGCCGCAGGTCCTGCCCATTTTGCACCTGATGCTTTAAAGAGTTCAGCCCATTCGTTAGCATCAAATTTTTCCGCTTTAAAAAGCGGTACCAGCTCGTGGTAAGGGAAATCTTCGGGTTCACCATAGGTTTTTACATGATGATCGTAGTAAGACCTGCGTGATGTACCTGGCTTTGCGTGCATGAAGTTGGGGTACCATTCATTGCCATGCTCTGGCACGGTATAGACTCCCCAATGGAAATATATGCCAAACTTGCCATCTAAAAACCAGTCGGGCGTTTCATTATGCTTTTTCAATGACTGCCAACTTGGCTTAAATGGTCCTTGCTCTGAGCCTACAGCCATTTTTTCAATCATAGACTCAATATTATTTTTATATATTTCAGTGCTTTGCTCTGCTTGACCAGCAATAGCTTGGCAGGCAAATAACAAGGGAAAAGCTGATAAATTACGCAACATGAGTTAATTTTCCTAAGCTAATTATTTTTTGATTTTTTCTTTGATTTCTTCTTAGATTTCGATTTGATTTTTTCGGCTTTTTGATCAATATCTGCTTGCCATTTGCCAACCACTTTAAAGTCTGGTTCGTGATAATCCTTGCCCTGATGGCTATCATAAAAAGATTGATTAGCTTTAACTAACATGGCTTTGTACGCCTTAATTTTTTCAGGATAGTGCTGACTAATATTGTTACTTTCAGCCCTATCATCTTTTAAATTGTACAACTCAGTTTCATGCGTTCTACCCGATAAGCCTTTTAACGTGGCAATATTGGTAACAAACTTAAAGTCGCCATCAATTAACGTCATTATGTCGCGATACCGTGTGATGATTTCTTTTTTGCGTTGGTATTTATTGGGTTGCTCAGCGGTAAGTAATGGCAGTAAGCTTTCACCGTCGATGGGACGTTGATCGGGTAATTGGTAATTGACAAGATCAGTGATAGTTGGAAAATAATCTAAGGTCGAACCCGCGACATCGGTTGTGCTGCCCGCTTGAATTTTCCCCGGCCATAAGGCTAAGGTCGGCACACGAACACCGCCTTCATAAATCGAACCTTTGCGTCCCCTTAAGCCAGCTGTTTCACCAGCAAAAACGCCCCTAATCCCTTTTCTTCCTTCAGGACCATTATCACTGGTAAAAGTGATCAAGGTATTATCGGCAATGCCAAGCTGTTTTAACTTAGCGCGTAAGCGGCCAATCTCTTTATCCATTTCAGTAACTACGCCATAGTAATGGGCAGCATTTTCACTGACGCCTTGGTCGGTATAAAACTTATGGCTTTGGGGGCCGGCAGCAATATCAGCATGGGGAGCATGAAACCAAATCATGGTAAAAAATGGCTGTTTACTTTCTACAGCCTGTTCAATAAAAGGGATAGCTCGGTCCATCACCACACGAGAGGCACTACCCAACAAGCTAGGGTCAGCACTATCTAGTGCTGCACCATCTAACCAAAATGGATTGTTTTTAGCTCTTTTCCCTACTCCTGGATCCCATAAGGTAACAGCTGATTCGGTGACAAAACTTGTGTCATATCCATGCCAAGCAGGCGGTGAATAGTTTATCGCAGGTTTACGTTTTGCCCCTTTAGATGACATGGTTTTACTTAATGTGCCTAAATGCCATTTTCCGAAATGTCCTGTGGTATACCCCTTGTCTTTTAATGCTTCCGATAGCGTGATTTCTTGTTTAGGTAAGTGACCACGATTTGCATTAAAAATGCCGTAGCGAAAAAAATGACGCCCGGTAACAAAGGTTCCACGCGTTGGTGAACACACAGGTGCTCCCGCATGAAAATTGGTCATCATTAAGCCATCATTAGCCATAGCATCAAGGTGTGGCGTTTTAATGATTGAGTGACCAGTAAAACCTGTGTCGCCATAACCTAAATCATCAGCCATGATCATAATAATATTAGGGGCAGTGGTATTAACCACAACATCACTATTAGGCTTAGCCATAGCATAAATGCTCGTTACTAAAGGCAAAATTGTTGCACTGCTATATAAGAAAAACCGTCGAAAACCTTTAAATTTGTGTTTCATCATTTTACTCTATTTTTAATATGGCTTATTTTTAATAGCCCAATAACTCGCTTAAAAATCTTAGCGGTGATGCTCGTATTTATAAGTAATTAGCTCGTTTGGTTCTCTGGCACTTGAGGAGCAGGAATAATCCCTGCATTGATAAAGTGCTCAGTTACCATATTGGTTATTTTTTGCTTATCATTTTTACCGTCATTAACAACATCCTCATTGATAAACTCACCTTTCCATACATTTTGCCTCTGCCTTAGCTCAGTCAATGATAAAGATAAGCTATATCCTCCTATATACCGCTTCGTACCTCGGTAGTAGGATTGTTGTAGTCTCGTGGCAATCAGTAGCGTATGAGATAAGTTTTTCTTCTTATGTGCGTTAAAAAACTTTCTAGGGTTATCTGAATAAGTCCATTGAACACCATGTTTATCCAAAACTTCTTGCACCACTGAGACAAATGCTCCTTGATACAGCTCCCTATGACTCAAAGACATATTTGAACGACTTGCAATAAGTACTTTTTTGATTGGTTTATCGACTTCGCCAATGGACTCCATTGATAACTTACTGGTGTTTGTGCAAGCAGATAGCATGCTAAATATGAGAAAAGTTACTAAAGCTGCTGAAATATTTTTCTGCAAAAGAGTAAATTTATATCGCACTTTCATTCCTTGAATATTTAAAAAAAATCCCCCGTAAACGAATATGTTTAACGAGGGATTATCTGTCTTTTATAAAATTAGCATTTAGCTAGATTAACCGTGACTAATTTTAAGAGAACAAGCTACTTTACAGGTTTGTTGTTTAGGGAAAGTAACCTCTAAACCTTTGCTTGTGCGCTTGTACTCAATTTTCTCTTTGCTACCTAACAGCTCAACATTAGTGATGTCATCGCTCATGTACTGCGAGCCGTTTTTAAGACTTTCAATAACAATCTTGCCTGATTTCGGCCATGCATTTGTTATTGCGTATAATGTTTTATTGTCTTTGCTACGAGTAAAGCTGATACGATTTGGATCGGTTTTCTTATAATCCCACCATAAACCTTTACCTTTAGCGCGATATTTGTATGGCGCAAACTTCTTGTAATCACCGCCTTCGCCAGGAACGTCCCAACGACGCGTTGAATAAATCGCTTCACCGTTAACCTCTAACCAGTCACCCATTTCAGCGAGAATGCGTTTTTCTTCTGCTGGAATTGAGCCGTCACCTTTAGGGGTAAGTGATAAGAAGAACACACCACCACGGGCAACAATGTCAATTAAACTATGAATATGGTTGGTACTCGTTAAGTTATAGTCTTTGTTTAATACATAAGACCATGGGTAACTAATTGCACGATCCCATAACCAGTAACCATCATTGTTTGGCGGCATATTTCGGCTATTTTCATAACCACGCATACCTGTACCTTGAGGGAAGTTAAAGCGTGCAAGACCAGTTTTATCTGCACCCGGCAACTTGTTAACTAAGGCAACTTCTTTACCTTGTTTTTCAGCGTTATCATAAAAACGTTTTAAGAAATCAACAACAAGGTGCTCTGGTGAGTTACCATTTTCTACACCGATACCATCAAACCATAAAAAATCAGGTGAGTAGTTATCAATAACTTCTACAATTTTAGAATGCCACTCTTTAGCAAATTCTGGAGGTGATACCCGATCAGCAGGGAAGAATAAATCATCATATTCAGGATTCGAAATATCTAACTTTTTATTGTTTACGATAGCGGCAAGTTGATCTTCTTTCTTTTTATTACGTAAAGATTTCAGCGCATAATCGTATGAACGTGCGTGATGAAAGGTTGCCACGGTTTTAAAGTCTTTCTTGTTAGCTGCTTCAATAAACTCACCGTAAATATCACGCTTAGGACCTGTTTGTCCTACGTTCCAGCGGTTAATTTTACTCGACCACATTAAAAAGCCTTCATGATGTACTACACCTAAACCACCAAATTTAGCGCCGGCATCCATCATTACATCAACATACTCTTGTGCGTCATAACCTTTGGCTGTAAATGTTTCAGCTAGTTTAGAGTAACCAAACTCTTCTTGTGGACCAAAAATACGACGGTGATAGTCATAATGAGTTTCTTTATTTTTGCCACGAATCGCTTTTTTATCTTTTGGATTATACATATGTTGAATATAAGTATTACCAATAAACTGCGCTTGAGAATATAAGCCCCAGTGGGTGTACAAACCAAATTTAGCATCGATTAACCACTCAGGAATGCCATGACTTGCGATTTCTTTCCAGTCATCCTCAAAGCCCTTACCTGCTTCTTTAAAGTGAGGGATTTTGTATTTGCCATCTAGTGTCGCAACATAATCAGCTTCTTCTTTAACTAAGGCACTGCCAACTTCTGGATCTACATGGGTAGCTCTTTTTTCTTTAGCTGCCATGGCAGGAGTTGCTGCAAGTCCAACAACTGAAGCAAGCGCTAACGCTTTTACGATTGAATTTAATTTCATCTGTTTACCTTTCTGGTAGGTGTTACTTACGATATGTATTTTATATAATAAAGACACAACATAGGCAAGCACCATTTTAAAGAAATCTTTACGAATGCTAAATTGAAGTAGTTTGTATAATTTACTCCTCCTAAGCAGTACTTGGCACTTCGAAGACAAAAGCTATTTCATTTATCAAATATCACTATAGTAACATTTACAAAACTTTACATATGGCTTGCGTTTCTTTACTTAACTTTTGGCACTATTAAATGAGCATTATTAATAATGCGTATATTATTATTCCAATGGAGACAGAAGATGAAGAAAGTTACATTAGTGTTAGCATCAGTTTTATTATTAAGTATTTCAAATCTTAGCTTTGCTGAGCCAAGTGCTGATAAAAAAGCAGCCAATAAGGCAATCGTAAAAGCGTGTAAGGTAGAAGCAAAGGCACAAGGCCTGACAGAGAAAGCAGACATTAAAGCCTTCGTAAAAACATGTAAAAAAAGTAAGAAAAAGTAGTAGATGTATTGAAGATAGTTAAAATAAATGTCCTTTTAGTAAGAAATACATTACTTAAAGGGCTTTATTGAAATATTTTGGGGTGTTAGTAACTATTTGTTCTTTAAAATAAGTAAATCATGGCTTTGGTCAATATGAAAATCAAAGGCGCTTAAATAATTCATCCCCAATAAGCCATCGCTACCACCACTGGCAAAAGCGCTGACAGCAAAAATAAAATCCTCTAGAACATACCCCTGTATTTCAAATTCTGCTACTTGATAAATACTTGCTGTGATCCGCCCTCCTGCGGTATTGAGTTCTACCTGTTTTATATACTCAACATCTGTATATTGATTTAATTGCTCAAATGCTTGCTCGGATAATAAGGAGATACTTGCCCCGGTATCCAACATTAACGAGACATTAAAAGTATTATTCATAGTACCTTGTACAATAAAATGTTCACCACGCCTCTTTAACTGAATACTTTCTGGCTTTCTTAATGCTAGATTAATTTTACTCAATAATGCCTCAGCTTTTACTTTGAAATTCGGTTGAGATAATAATGGCTGAACTGCATTTTTGGCGGAGCTATATTCTCCAATTTGGTATTGTGTTTGCGCGAAAAACCACTGCAGACTAAGGTTTTCTGGATCAAGAACATTCACCTGTTCAATAAAGCTTATCAGCTCTAACCATAAATTATTTTCAATAAAAACATCTATTTGTTGCTGAACCAGCTTTCGCGCAAAAAGCATAACGCTTCGATGATTAGTTTCATCAAAAACATGATGTTGTATTTCATAAGCACTGGTAATGGCTTCTAGATACAATTCCTGCTGCAATTGAGACTCGACCCTGAGATATAAAAAATCGCTGTCATTTTGTTGAAAGTCTAAGTAAGCATTGTACGAGTCTTCAGCCTGAGAAAATAAGCTTTGGTTAATAAGCCTTTGCGTAGATTGCAGCCAAAACGCTCTGACCTCAGGTAGTGCTTGTGCATGTTCATTGGCTAGGTTGATAATTAAAAACTTGGCGAGGTAAAAATCATACCCTTTAATAGCGGTTTTAATTTGCTCAACTTGCTTTCTGGCATTATCGCTAGCCAAGGTTTTATCATGTTGCTGGGTGATTTTAGCAGCAAACTGCTCACTGGCAGAAGATGGCTTTGTCTTCGTTTTTTTTTGCTGAAAAATGTTTTGCTGAGAAATGTTACTAGGTAGCTTATTTTCTATAAAGCGGACATTTAATTGCATGAACAAATAAATGTTTAATCCGATTGAGCAAAGCAATACTACAAAGAATACAAAACGCCACATAATTTACATAACCATCAAAACTATTAAATATCGCTGTCAAAGAAAGCTTACTCTCAAAGAAAACGTAGCAGCAAAAAGATATAACAATAAACTCAACTGGAGGCCCTCACGCCAAGAGAGTTTTAAATTTAAGTGCTTTTTGAACGAATAACAATAAAATCCGTCATCATCGAAGTGTATTGTCGAGGATCCATGTCTTTAAATAACATGGGTTCCCGACAGGAGATCTCGGGAATGACGAATATCCTTAGGGGCTCTTGGAAACCCCTTGACTAAACCATACCTATTCAGCGGCTTACCAGCAACGTTTTTGTAAAAACTACTTGTGCTTTTTCTACTGAATGCACCTGCAACTTAACTTTATTTTCAAAAACATCAAGCACCATAAATCCTACCTCTGACAGGGCAAAGATATTATCATCAGACTGCCCTACTGCGGATAACTTATTATCATTAGCTGAGCCACTTACTAAGGCGACTTGCTGTTTGCCTTCATTATCAAACTCAAACACTTGTAAACTATGATCATGCCCTGCAGCATAAATCACATTATCTATACTTGCTAAGCGCTGCTTTAATGCTTTAAAAGCTTTTTGTGATACGGGATGGGCAATATCTCCCACCTTTCGATGTTTACACGTTATCGCTTGAATACATTCATCGAGCTTTCCTAAATTACCGTGTGGACCGATAGACTTGATAGGATGATGACTTGCCACCAACAAGGTATGTGCTGGATATTTAGCGTTAAAATCCCCAAGCAATTCATCCAACTTTTCATTTACTTTGTTAATATTCTTGCCACTTTTCCTTAACCACCAAGTAGAGTCAATAAACAGCAAGCTAATACCGTCTAAATGCACTATTTCAGGTAAAGGATTTTTTCCCCGCTTATAAGGTACTAATGCAGCCTTAAGTTTATGTTCGCTAGCATAGCCATGAATAAATGCGGCTTGTTGATCAAGTTGTTTGGCTAGCCAATCATGATTCCCAGGTAATAAATAAGACTGACTACCACTAATTTTGGCGACTTGCAGTTGCGCTTTAAGATAGCTAATTTGCTTCAATTGTTTCTCGCTATAGCTCTCTTGCGCTTTTTTAAGTACCGGAAAACCGCGAGTATAAATATTATCGCCTAAAAAGAGCACTTTCGTTTGTTCAGGCTTTTCTTTGGCGATGTTAGCTGCCAGCTTTAAGCTTGGCTCAAGAGGGGATAATACTGAATAACCTGCATCACCTAATAAAACGATACGCTGCTTTAGTGTTTCTGCCTTGGCATGAAAAGACAGAGCTAGTTGCAAACAAACAGCCAAAAACACTACGTTTACTCTACATAAATTAACCATTTTTTACCTTTTCAAAACTGATTTCATTGAACTTATCTCATTGCATTAAATGCATTTGGTATTATACCAAACGGATTAATTTATTGGTCAACTTAGAGCTACATTAGCGAGCTTAAAACAAGCAAAATGAGTTAAACATAGTTAGTCTATATTTTATTAATTTTGTGATGTTATCAGTTTGCTAATGAGCTTCCAAAGGGCAAGTTTAAAAGGCTTACATACGGCGTTATTGATTTTGACAAGGGAATAACCATTCTCTTCAATCAATGCCTTGCCTCTAAGCCTTTTAATTCTCGCTAAGTAATCAATAAATTAGTCCGATTGGTATTAGTCAGTGCTGCACTGAATAGCTTTGCTTTCGGTACTTGTTTAATAACTGCTCCATTGCCGTGACCTTTTCGGGGTATTTAGCGTGCAAGTTAGTACGCTGCCCGGGATCTGCTGCTAAATCGAATAATAAAGGCCCCGTCTGAAAACTTTTATAGCCATGCTGCTGATTGTAGCTTTTTGGCGCTTTGGTATGCTGGCCTGACTTTTTATTGATAAATAACCACTTCCCCTGTCGAAGGGCATAGGTATCTTTTTTAGTATTTTGAACCGTAGCTTCGCGCAATGGTGAGAGATATTTTTGATTAAACAATATCGGTGAAATATCGTAACTGTCTGAAGCAGAGTTTTTTGGGAGTGCTGACTGAGTTATTGCTGCGAGTGTTGCCATAATATCGACTTGAGAAATTACCTCTGTTGATACCGCGCCCGCTTGTATTTTACTCGGCCATTTAATAATAAACGGTACATGATGACCGCCTTCATAAACATCGCGCTTTAGTCCTCTAAAATCACCAGAAGAATAATGCCCATATTGCTCAGCGCGTTGATAAGCATACTTTTCAGGACCATTGTCAGAAGTAAAAATAACAAGGGTATTATCATCTAAACCATGCTGCTTTAAAGCATCAACAACTTGGCCTGCAACCCAATCTGTTTGTACCATAAAATCGCCATATGCACCTGCTTGTGATTTTCCCTCAAACTCTTTATTGGGAATAATCGGTGCATGAGGTGAAGACAAGGCTAAGTATAAAAAGAATGGCTGATCTTTTTTCTGTTGACCTAGCCATTGCTGTGATTTTTTAGTTAAGGTGGGCAATACGTCATAAGGATTCCAGCCTTCAACTTTTGGTCCCATTCTAAACTCCCAACTACCTTCTTTAACTTTTTGACCAATGTTTTGCATGGTCATCACGGCATTGGGTGCTTTTATTACTCTGTCATTTTCTATCCAAGCATAGGGCGGAAAGTTAATGGTGCCATCACCAAAATAATAATCAAAGCCGTGATCAAGTGGCCCGCCTTTTATTGCTTTTTTCCAATCAATATCTTGTGGCTGATAAAATTTCTTTTCACCTTTTTTAGTGACAGACCTGCCTGATGGCTTATTGATAAATGGCCAATGCCAACCAAGGTGCCACTTACCTATGGCTGCGGTTTTATATCCAGAGTTTTGCAATACTTGTGGCAAGGTCACGTCACTCTGCGCAAAGAATGGCTTACCAAATGAACCGACAATCCCTTGTTTTCTACGCCAGTGATAATTACCCGTTAACAAGGCATAGCGACTTGGAGAACAAATTCCTGATGAGCTATGGGCATCACTAAACCGCATGCCTTCTCGAGCTAACTGATCTAAGTTAGGGGTTGGTATTTTTGATTTTTCATTTTGGATAGCTAAATCACCATAGCCCATATCATCCGCATAAATGATGACGATATTTGGCGGCTGCTCCTTGCCATGACATAGCAATGAAGAGCAACCGACTAACAATAGCAATAAAGTTTTGACTGAGGGGAGCTGCATTAACTGTCCTTTTCTCTGTTTATTTGGCTAGTAAAAAATCTAGGCATAACAAATTCTCTACCGGTTATCTCGCAACAAGCATTAAGTCGTTAATGTCTGTCGCACTAATTATTTAGATGTAAACTGGCTATCTTGCACCGATTTTTCGACCAGATACTCCAACTTGATTTAAGTCAAAAGCAAAGCCAGCGGGATTTTTCTTAGCCGATATGCTGTAATCACCGGCCTGAAAGTTACTAAAACCGGGATCCACCGTTAACACTCGGTTATTGTTAGACACAAAAGTCTTCATTTGATCTTCAATGCCGTTTCGAGCGTGCTTAGCCAAGTTTGTTCGTGGGTTAAAAAATAGATTGTCTTGACCAAAACTAATGCCCTTGCGCTTTTCTGCATCTGTCATCTTTAACCACGCGATAAAACTTGGATATTTTTTATGTGGCATGCCCTCAAGGCTATCGACAAATTTTGCCGTTCTTTTCTGCCAAGACTGCTTCATCGTTTCGTTATAGACTTTATGAAAGGAAAACTTAGAAATACGGATCGGTGTCGGGCAATCAATCATAATATTGCGGTTAATTTGATTATGATGACCTGAATTAATATTGACTGGGCTCTCTACCCCAACAAAAAGGTTATTCTCAATAAACATGCCCATGGTGTGATTATCGATATAAATGCCATGGCGTTTATTGGGAATATGATGAAAATAGTTATTGCGGATAATGCTGCCGCGTTGCTCAGGGACTTTAGTATTGTAAATATAAAGCGCGCCACCATCGAACTTGTGATATTTCACCACATCAAATATTTCATTGTATTCGACAATATGATCATTACCGCCCTTAATGCGAATAGCGAAATGCGGACCATCATGAATTTTATTGTGTGCTACGCGATTACCCACACCATTAAGGTACACGGCCGGAATTTGAGAGCGCTGATCCCAAGCAAAGTTGTGAATATGATTATACTCAACAACATTATTTGCTTTGCTAAGCTGCTTTAAGTTACCGCCATCCACTCTGACGCCATAACCACCAATGGCTGATATTTCATTACCACTAATGAGGTTATTATTGCCTGTTACATCAATACCACCCTTAACAAAATTAGTGATGGTATTACCAATAAACGCCATGGCTGTTGTATTTTTAAGCTCGGCAAATAGGTTGCGTCCAGTATCAAAGGTAAGATTTTCAAACCGAACATAACTAACATCCGTACCACTTATTGCAGGCTGGTTGAGCGAAGAAAGTACAATCGGTTGTTGGGCAAAGTCCGTAGGGGGATACAAGTAAAGTAAGCCAGTAGTTCGATCGATATAATATTCACCTGACTGATCTATTTCTTCAGCCACATTCTCAAAGAAAAAGTGTGCTGCTTTGAGTTTGTCACCAACACCGGTAAGTGCTGCACCCATCTGCAAAGTAAACTGTTTTTTGTCGACATCAATATGACTTACTCGGTTATAAGTCCACTCCCAACTCGAAGAGACTACACCATCAATAAAAATATTGCCGTTATTGTGCCAGCGAGACATTCTGTCGAACTCAACCGCCACAGTGCCGCCACCATTCATAAATACAGCGGAATGCTCCCAGCCCTTTTTCCTATTCTTTTGCGGCAGTGATTTTTTGCCAATCCCCTTATCAATAACTCGGCTGAAAGAGGTGAACCCTGTAAAGTCGTCCAGTCCTAATTCAAGCCCTTGCATCCGTTTGGTCACTTTAAGGTGAGTATTAGGCGCATCAACATTTGGCCAACGCGCTAAAGACATACGTTTACCACCAATAGTTAACATAACCGGAGGTACTCTATTTTCAGGCTCTAATCCCCAGCCATGTGAAACGAGTTTTCCTAGGTCTTTTACTCCTTGTTGCTTAAGGTTAATCACCTGAATATGCTTAAGGGCGGTTTTATCAATTAATCGACGTGAGAACTCGGCATCAAAGGGCACGGGGTAAAAAGCATTATGATCAAGTATTCTTCCGCCAAAAAAGCGTGCTTTGACACCCGGTAACGCTCGATAGATGACTGGCGAATTAGCTGTGCCTGAATCTTCTGACTTAAGGTTTAATCCTGACAGGTGGGTATAATCACCTTGACCAACCCGTATTTCAAAAGTCCCACTCACCCCTTGTTTTTTTAATTGGCGAACCTTATTTCGAGCGCTGGTTAAAGAATTAAGCGGCTGTTCAAGTGTTCCATTACCTTGCGCTGTGCCAACGGGACTCATGTGGATCACGTGATGTTGTGAAGATGTTGCTTTAACGTAGCTAGAGGGTAGGATAACCCCAAAAAGCATTATCAACAGGAACTTATTTGATAAACAACGCATTTATATTCCCCTAAAACCTAGCCAGATTTGGCATGTATTTCTACTTAACTTCAACTCGGCTTATTTAACTTCCTAGTACTATGGCTAACCAAAAGGCTGTCACCGTAAACAGAAATAT
>CAJXPG010000058.1 GCA_913057925.1 uncultured Colwellia sp.
ATATATGGCCAGTGTTTATATCGAAGCGACTGAGAAGCTTTATCATGGTGTTGAGCTAATTGTTGGTGACTTCAAAGATAGATCACGACGCGAATATGGTCCAAGTAAAATGATTTACAAAGAACGAAAAATTTTAATTGATCCTATAGTGAACACTTAAAGCTATGCACAACTATTTTAAGTTAAAGCTTTTTATATGCCTGATGACAGTTCTTGCTATAGGTCAGCAAGCAATGGCGCAACAATGCTCTGTTAATCTTAATTATGGCGTAATCATTGATCCCAAGCACATACGTATTATTGAGCAAGGTCAAACTAAAGTTCAAATTAACACTACTACTCAGCTATTTATCAAAGGAAGAGAGCAAAATCTTTCTAATGAACAGCGAGTCTTACTTGAGCAGTTCAGCAGCGGTATTCGTCAACAAATCCCAGAGATTGTCTCTATTGCGATTGAAGGCGTTGAGATTGGCTTAAAAGCGGTTAATGAAGTGGTAGCCGGTTTAACTGGTGAAAACAGTGCTTCACAGCAAAAAGTGCAAGCTAAATTTGATGAAATGAAGTGGCGTATTCGCGCTCGCTTTAATCAAAGTGCCAACAATTACTACATTGCTCCGCAAGATCTTAATGATTTTGATGAAATGCTTACCGGTGAGTTCGAACAAGAAATTGAAGCAATGATATCGACTTCTCTTGGCACCATTTTAGAAGCGGTTGGTCAATCTATGTTAAAAGATGGCGAGGCAAGTGAATACGGCGGCGAAACTCGGATAACCACCTTTGATAACCGCTTAACATCACTAAGTAAAGGTTTAGAGCTTGAAGTGACTGAACGCGCAAAAGCCCTAGATAAAAAAGCAGCACGCTTTTGCTTAGAGTTGCGCCAACTTGAAACCATAGAAACCGAGCTGCATCAAGCAATACCTGCCCTGCGCGATTACAACTTGATTGAAACACCTCACTAATCCGCCATAACCTCATCTCGGGATAATAAATACTGTAAACTCCTCAAGTAAACATAGCTGATGCACTTTTGGTAGCGTTACTTTGATAGAATTACTTTGATAGAATTACTTTGATAGAATTATCTTTGATAGAGTTGTTGATACAAAAAAGGCCCAAGATACTGATAGTATTTTGGGCCTTTATATTTAATTTAATCAGCAAGCTTGATTACATATTCGGGTAGTTTGGACCACCGGTACCTTCTGGTGTTACCCAAGTGATATTTTGACTAGGGTCTTTAATATCACAGGTTTTACAGTGAATACAATTTTGCGCATTAATGACAAACTTATTACCCTCTTCCGTTTCTTCAACTTCATAAACCCCTGCTGGACAATAACGTTGAGCCGGCTCGTTGAATTTAGTTAAGTTAACAGTAATAGGAATATCTTTATCTTTAAGTTTTAAGTGACAAGGTTGCTCTTCTTCATGGTTAGTATTTGAAAGAAATACCGAAGACAGTTTGTCAAAACTTAACGCATTATCAGGCTTAGGGTAACTAATAACAGGCATCTCGGCTGCAGGCTTTAACTGCGCATGATCTAAGCTATCATCCTTAAAATTAAACGGTAATTTACCAGCGAAGAAGTTTTGGTCTAGGGTGTTATAAGCGCCACCTAACATAGTGCCAAATTTATGCATAGCTGGACCAAAGTTACGTGTGCGATATAGCTCATCATATAACCACGAATCTTTGTAAAGCTCGGTAAAACTGGTTAAATCTTGTTTACCTTCTGTCGCTACACCATCATTGGTTATTAGCGTTTGGGCAATAGCTTCAGCCGCCAACATACCTGACTTCATTGCCGTATGATTACCTTTGATCTTGGCAAAGTTAATGGTACCTGCATCACAACCAACTAATAATGCCCCTGGCATCGTCATTTTAGGTAAAGAATTAAAACCACCTTTTGCCATTGCGCGTGCACCATAAGAAACACGTTTACCCCCTTCAAGGTATTGGCTAATTTTCGGATGATGCTTGTAACGTTGAAACTCATCAAATGGGCTTAAATGCGGGTTAGCATAATTTAAGTCAACGATTAAGCCGACAAATACTTGATTGTTTTCAGCGTGGTATAAGTATCCGCCACCGTTTGTGTCTTTATCTAGTGGCCAACCTGCGGTATGTACAACTAAACCTTCTTGATGTTTAGCGGGATCAATATCCCAAATTTCTTTAAAGCCTAAACCATAGTGTTGAGGCGAGCTGTCTTTATCTAGGCCAAATTTTTCAATTAACTCTTTACCAAGGTGACCACGACAACCTTCTGCAAAAACTGTGTATTTAGCACGTAGTTCCATGCCCGGCATAAATGAGTCTTTTTCATTACCGTCGGCATCTAAGCCCATGTCACCAGTAATAACACCACCAACACTGCCATCGTCATTATAAATAACACTTTGTGCAGGAAATCCTGGGAAAATCTCAACACCTAAGCTTTCTGCTTGCTCGGCCAACCAACGACAAACGTTACCCATACTTACGATGTAGTTACCATCATTATGCATGGTTTTAGGCACTGAAAAGTTCGGTAATTTTATGCCCGAGCTTTCATTGTTTAATAAATAAATATCATCGCCAGTCACTTTAGTGGTTAAAGGTGCCTGTTTTTCTTGCCAGTCAGGAAATAATTCATTTAAAGATCTTGGCTCAAATACCGCGCCAGAAAGAATATGAGCACCGACTTCTGAGCCCTTTTCAACCACGCAGACCATTAACTCTTGCTCTTTCTCTTGTGCTAGTTGCATTAGTCGACAAGCCGTTGATAAACCTGCAGGGCCTGCGCCAACAATGACTACATCAAATTCCATCGATTCGCGTTCCATAAGATCTCCCAGTATTATTATATTTGTGTTTTATCGCTGTTTAATTTCACAATTTTTATTGCTTTAACGATAGCGTTTATAAAAGGTTGTCGAAAAATTAAAACATGCGTTTGATATTCAAACAGGTGTTTGATAGTATCCTATAACAGATGCCCAAGCAAGACACTGATATGAGCATTTAATAGATTGTATCTTAGTTTAAAAGTTTTCACCAAGATTACGTTGACGTTTACGTCAACCAAAGGTATCTTTTAACTATATCTTGTAAATTAACAAACCTTTTCAGAGGCTATGATGAAAGTACTAGTTCCAATAAAACGTGTTATTGACTATAACGTCAAAGTTCGGGTAAAAGCCGATAATTCCGATGTAGATCTTGCCAATACAAAAATGGCGATAAACCCTTTTTGTGAAATTGCCGTTGAAGAAGCTGTACGTTTAAAAGAAGCCGGCACAGCAACAGAAGTAATTGTCGTATCAATTGGTGATAAATCTTGCCAAGAGCAATTACGTACAGCCTTAGCTTTAGGTGCTGATCGCGCGATTCAAATTGACACAGCTGATAGCTTAGATGCATTAAACATTGCTAAACTTCTACAAAAAATTGTTGAAGAAGAGCAGCCGCAACTCGTTATCCTAGGTAAGCAATCAATTGATAGTGATAACAACCAAACGGGTCAAATGCTTGCTGCGTTAACCGGTTTACCACAAGGTACTTTCGCTTCAGAAGTAAAAGTTGAAGGCGATAAAGTCAATGTTACTCGTGAAGTAGATGGCGGCTTACAAACCGTTGCCCTTAACCTACCAGCTATTGTTACTACTGATTTACGCTTAAATGAGCCACGTTACGCATCATTACCTAACATTATGAAAGCTAAACGTAAGCCACTTGCTGTGAAACCAGTAGCAGATTTTGGTTTAGATTTAACCGCTCGTACTAAATTAGTAAAAGTAACTCCTCCTGCACAACGTCAAGCTGGCATTGTAGTAGAGAGTGTTGATGAGTTAGTAGAAAAATTAAAGAATGAAGCGAAGGTGATCTCATGAGTATTTTAGTAATTGCAGAGCACGACAATGCAACGTTAAAAGCAGAAACACTTAAAACAGTTGCTGCCGCACAAAAAATTGGTGGCGACGTTACTTTATTAGTTGCAGGCTTTAACTGTCAAAATGCAGTTGATGCAGCAGCTAAAGTTAATGGCGTGAGTAAAGTATTAGTTGCTGATAATGCAGCATACGAACACCAACTTGCAGAAAACGTTAGTTTATTAGTGACTGAACTAGCAGGCGACTATGAGCACATCTTAGCAACAGCGTTAACAACAGGTAAAAACTTTATGCCTCGCGTTGCAGCTTTATTAGATGTTGCACAAATATCTGACATTATTGATGTGGAAAGTAGCGATACATTTGTTCGACCAATTTATGCCGGTAACGCCATTGCTACTGTTCAAAGCTTAGATAGCAAAAAAGTTATCACTGTACGAACCACTGGTTTTGACGCGGTCGCAACTGATGGCAATGCTGAAGTTGTGAACTTAGATACAGTGACTGATGCTGGCACCTCAAGCCATGTAAGTGACGAGTTAACCGTTTCTGAGCGCCCAGACTTAGGTGCTGCAGGTGTAGTTATCTCTGGTGGTCGTGGTATGCAAAATGGCGACAACTTCAAGTTGCTTGACGGTATTGCCGATAAACTTGGCGCTGCTATTGGTGCTTCACGTGCCGCAGTTGATGCTGGCTTTGTACCAAATGATATGCAAGTTGGTCAAACAGGTAAAATCGTAGCTCCAGACTTATATATCGCTGTAGGTATTAGTGGTGCAATTCAGCATTTAGCCGGTATGAAAGATTCAAAGGTAATTGTTGCAATCAACAAAGACCCTGAAGCACCAATCTTCCAAGTAGCTGATTACGGTATTGTTGCTGACTTATTTGATGCCCTTCCTGAATTAGAAGGCAAACTTTAAGCTTATCGCTTAAACAACTATTGCTGCAGTATTAAGCCCAAGCTAATATTGTTATAATAAAAACCACTCTTATGAAAATAAGACGTGGTTTTATTTTGTCTAAAATTAATGCAAAAGAGAGTAATATGAAAAAGAATTTATCTAGCTTAAGTGATTTAGCCAGTGCTTTTGGTAAAGCGCCTATTGAGCGCGACAATTCTGCGCCAGCAAGTGATGACTCATTAGTTTACTCAACGGATTCTGGCCGTATTACTCAAGAAAAAAAGCAAAGTGTTACACCCAGTGATGGTTTTGCACGAGTTAGACGTGAAACAAAAGGCCGAAAAGGCAAAGGCGTTGTTGTCATTAGTGGCTTAGGTTTAGAGGCTAAAGCACTAAAAGAGTTAGCGAAGAAGCTGAAAAAAACCTGCGGCAGTGGCGGCTCCGTTGTTGATGAAACCATCGAGGTTCAAGGTGATAAACGTGATGTTATCCAACAAGTACTCGAAAAAGCAGGGTTTAAAGTCAAGTTTGTTGGTGGTTAACAGCAAAAGCCATTAGCTTAAGAGATAACAAATGAAGAGCTACACTTGGTAGCTCTTACGACCTGAGATAGCGTGTGATAGCGTATTACCATCAACGTATTCTAATTCACCACCTACGGGCACCCCGTGCGCAATTCTTGAAATATTCACTTGATGCTGCTCTGCAAGCTCGGCAATAAAGTGCGCGGTAGCTTCTCCTTCTACCGTTGGGTTTGTTGCTAAAATCACTTCTTTAAAGTGACCACTAGCAAATTGCTTGGCTAAGATGTCTAATCCTAAGTCATCAGGGCCAATACCATCTATCGGTGATAAATGTCCCATCAAGACGAAGTATTTGCCAAAAAATTCACCGGTTTGCTCAATCGCAATGACATCACCCGGGGTTTCTACAATACAAAGTGTGGTGGAAAGCTGCCTTTTAGGTGATTGACAAATTTCGCACAAAGCTTCTTCGGTAAAATTACGGCACTCTTGGCAATGACCAATATCTGTCATTGCTCGACCTAAGGTACTCGCTAGTTTACTACCGCCACGGCGATTTCTTTCTAATAATTGAAATGCCATACGTTGAGCTGACTTAGCGCCAACACCAGGTAAACATTTAAGGGAGTCAATTAACTCTTGAACAAGTGGGCTAAATTTCATAAATACCAATCACTGTTTTTTGATGTCTGTGATTTTAATAAAATTAGCCGCCAAATAGTAGCGACTTATAAAAATATTACCACTAAATCAGCTTTCATCAACAGAAGGGAATTGCTGAAGCCTCAATTCTGACGGTAATTCATCAAACATCATTTTAAAGTGACGGCTAAAATAACTATGATCAGAAAAGCCAGATTGGTAGGCAACCTGTGCAATCGGTAGTTTACTTTCAACCAAAAGCCGCCGCGCATTTTCCAGTCTAATTTGGCGAATGAATTGCTTAGGTGTTTTAGCCAAGTATTTTTTAAAGCGCCTTTCGAGTGCACTAACCGACAAATGCGCAACTTGAGCAAGTTGCTCTATGGTCAACTCATTATGAAAGTTTTTTCTAATATACTGCACTGGTACTTTTAATTCATCAATGCCTGATAAAGTTTTCACTGTTTTTTGTAGGTGACGAGTAACACCATATGAACCAATGATAGCTTTATTTTCATCAAACAATGGCCTTTTTGAGGTGGAGAACCAAGCAAGCTCTCCAGATGTATTGATATTCATTTCTAGACGATCAGTCACCGTATCACCTGACATCACTTTTTGATCATCAGCAATAAACTGTTTAGCTATATGATTAGGCGAGAGATCACGATCAGTCTTGCCTAGCACCTGCTCTAGGTTTGAAAACCCCAAGTGCTCAACAAACATTTGATTGGCATAAGCCACCCTACTTTGTTTGTCTTTAATCCAGAAAATAATATCAGGTAGCATATCAAACATAGTCAAAACTTGTTGAACACTCACCTTACTCAGTAACTCATCGCTTTTCATAATCACCTCTTAATCAAAGAAACCAAAAGATAATAACAAAAAACATAAAAACATAAACGCCGAATTTGTTGCACTATCATCCGAATTTATATTAACTGAACAAAGTCTCTGTCGATATACTGAATTCAATAAATATTATTAAGCATTGCAGAGTCAGAAGATGAGTGAACTTCACCAGAGAAAAGTTAGGTTAGGCATGGTTGGCGGCGGTGAAGGTGCTTTCATCGGCAATATTCATCGAATAGCAGCACAAATAGATGGCCAAATTGAACTGGTCTGTGGCGCGTTTAGCTCAAAAGCTGATACATCAAAAATGTTTGGTAAAACACTATTTCTAGAAGATGAGCGCTGTTATGCCTCCTATGGAGAAATGTTTGCCCAAGAAGCAAAACTCGATAAAACACAGCGTATGGATTTTGTCGCCATTGTCACCCCTAACCATTTGCATTTTCCCGTGGCTAAAATGGCACTTGAACATGGTTTTCATGTCATTAGTGATAAACCGGCAACACTAAGTCTAGTACAAGCAATTGAGCTAAAAGGTCTTATCCAAAAAACCGATTTACTTTACGGTCTTACCCATACTTATACTGGCTACCCCATGGTAAAAGAAGCCAAATATCTTATTGCACAAGGGCAACTTGGCAAAGTCAAAAAAGTGATTGTTGAATACCCACAAGGTTGGCTAGCCAATAAAAATGATGAAAGTAGCAAACAAGCTAGTTGGCGCTTAGACCCAAATCAGGCAGGTATTAGCTGTTGCATGGCAGATATAGGTATACATGCAGCAAACTTAACGGAGTACGTCACAAGTCTTAAAATTTCTGCTTTATGTGCTGATTTAACGACGAATGTTGATGGCAGAGTATTAGACGATGACGGCACTGTCATGCTGCGCTTTGACTCTGGCGCACATGGCGTTTTGCTTGCCAGTCAAATATGTGTTGGTGAAGAAAATAGCCTAAAACTTAGAGTCTATGGTGAAAATGCCAGTATTGAATGGTCGCAACTTGAACCTAATAGCTTATGGCTAAAGTTCCCTGATCAAGCCTCACAATTACTGAGAGCCGGTGTCGGGCAACTTTCTAGTACAACACAAGCGGCTATGCGAACACCAGCAGGTCATCCAGAAGGTTACTTAGAAGCCTTTGCCAATATTTACCTGCAATTTGCACGACAAATTAGGCAAACTGCTGCTGATATTGATAGCAATTCGGTTCCTGGCATTGATGAGGCTATTAGAGGCATGGCATTTATCGAGAATGTGGTCGCTGCTAGCCAGTCAGAATTTAAATGGCATGATTTTTCTTTAATTCCTGAAAAGATTAAACCCAGAACTATCGAGTCGCAAACTGAACGAACAAATGGTATCGAGGGTACTACTCATGCATAAAATAAAAGGCCCTGCCATTTTTCTAGCCCAATTTATCGGCGAAGAAGCACCGTTTAATGATTTAACTTCACTATGTAAATGGGCTGCAGATCTAGGTTATAAGGGTATTCAACTGCCAACAGACCCAAGGTTAATTGATTTAGCAAAAGCTGCCCAAAGCCAAACTTACTGTGATGGCATTAATGATACGATAAAGCGAGCTGGGCTTGAAATTACCGAGCTTTCGACGCACTTACAAGGGCAACTTGTTGCTGTACACCCCGCTTACGATAAAATGTTTGATGGTTTTGCGCCTGAACATGTCCGCAACAACCCACAGGCCAGAACCTCTTGGGCTATTGAGCAGTTAATCTTTGCCGCGAAAGCCAGTGAACGCTTAGGGTTAACAACCCATGCTACTTTTTCTGGCGCCTTGTTATGGCATACCTTCTATCCTTGGCCACAACGTCCTCCTGGTCTCGTTGACTTGGGTTTTGAAGAGTTAGCCAAGCGTTGGTTACCTATTTTAGATGCCTTTGAACAATCAGGTGTTGATGTTTGTTATGAATTACACCCAGGTGAAGATTTACATGACGGAGCCAGTTTTGAACGTTTTCTTGAGGCCGTTGATAATCATCCAAGAGCAAATATTCTCTATGATCCCAGCCACTTTGTTTTACAACAACTCGATTACTTAGCCTTTATTGATATTTACCATGACAGAATAAAAGCCTTTCATGTTAAAGATGCAGAGTTCATCCCTTCAGGCCGCTCAGGAGTCTATGGAGGTTATCAATCTTGGCAAGATCGCCCGGGGCGTTTTCGCTCTTTAGGTGATGGACAAATCAACTTCAACGCCATTTTCAGTAAACTGACTCAATATGGCTATCAAGGCTGGGCTGTGCTTGAGTGGGAATGTTGCATTAAACATCCTGAAGATGGTGCAAAAGAAGGCGCTGATTTTATCAAGCAACACATTATAAACCCAACCGATAAAGCCTTTGATGATTTTGCTTCCGTCGAAAGTAACGATAATTTGAACAAGCAGATCTTAGGTCTTTAGTATTTTATATCAAACATTAACCGACAGCCTTTATCCATTAAATTTACCCGAGGAAGAGTGAAAATGATAACAACAAACAGCTCATCTCTACTATTTAGAGCATGCTGCCTAGCACTAACTGTCACAGCGATGACGTTTGCCATACGTGCCGGTATTTTAACTCAACTTAGCAGTGAGTTTGGCCTGACAGATGCAGAGTTAGGTTGGGTTAACTCAATGGCCTTTCTTGGTTTTCCTGTAGCGATGATGATCGGCGGTGCTTTATACAATCAATTAGGGGCAAAAAAATTATTGGTAACCGCCTTTATTTGCCACCTTCTCGGCTTGTGGTTAACCATTACCGCTAATGGCTTTTGGGGGTTATTGATTTCTACCTTCTTTATTGGTTTTGCCAATGGCGCGGTTGAAGCCGGCTGTAACCCACTTATTGCGCAATTATATAAAGATGATAAAACCACCATGCTAAACCGTTTTCATGTGTGGTTTCCGGGCGGAATTGTTATTGGGGCAATTATCTCTAAATTTATGACCGATGCTGGCCTAGGTTGGCAATTACAAATTGCGGTAATGCTTGTTCCTACCCTGATATATGGTTTCTTGGTATTCAAACAACAGTTTCCACAAGTACATAGAGCGGCATCAACATCAACCTTAAGTAATTTCAAAGCGCTATCCCAGCCATTGTTTATTTTTATGGTGTTATGTATGACATTAACAGCGACGACAGAGCTTGGTACGCAACAATGGATTGATAGAATTTTATCAGCGTCAGGCGCTTCCCCTATGTTGATAATGGCCATGATCACAGGTGTGATGGCTGTTGGTAGGTATTTTGCCGGTCCCGTGATTCATCGTTTAAACCCTGTTGGTGTTTTGTTATTTTCAGCGGTTATTGCCACCCTTGGCATTTACAGCATGAGCATAGCAACAGGTAACGCAGTGTATTTGTCTGCACTATTATTCGCTATTGGCGTCACTTATTTTTGGCCAACCATGATAGGCTTTATTGCCGAGTATGTGCCTGAAACAGGCGCATTAGGTTTATCACTGATAGGTGGCGCTGGCATGTTTGCCGTCAGCTTATGGAACCCTATCATTGGCCAATGGATTGACAGTGCTAGAACTCATGCGACTACGATCACCAATAATGACTTAGATGCCGAGTTATTAGCAGGTCAGAGTGTGTTAGCTAATTTAACACTATTCCCAATGTTATTAATCGTTGCCTTTACTTTGTTATATTTTTATATGAATAAAATCAAATCGGCCAACGTAGTGCCTGCTGATTCATTGGCTAAATAATAATTACCTTTTTGTCGATAAACTACATCTAAAACTGCACCTAAAGCTAAGGGGGAATATGATGACTAAAGATCAAAAAACACTAACGGATGAATCAAAAAGAAAGTTCGTTAAAGGATTAGCCCTATTAGTCGGTAGCACTGCAGCAACAGCATTTTTAACAACAAAATCAATGTCAGTCGCCCTTGCTCACACAATTGAGAGTGAAAAGACGATCGCAGTAGAGCCTTTAACTGATGGCAAAGTGTTTTCACTAAATCAACTTAAGCAGCTAAAAAGTATTTGCGCGATAGTTATTCCAAAAACTGACACCTTAGGTGCTGCAGAAGTAAATACCCATGGTTTTATCGATAACCAGCTATTTCATTGTTATGACAAGTCAGCACAAGAAAAAGCAAAGCAACTGCTTAGTTTAATCAATGTGGTTGCTGAAAAAGTTTTTTCGCAATCATTTATTGCGCTTAAACAAACGCAACAATTTGAGTTATTAACGGAACTTGATTTAGGCATAAAAAATTTTAGCAGCACAGAGCGACAAGACTTTAAATTATTAAAACAACTTATATGTTTTGGTTATTACACCTCTGAGGTAGGCGCTTCGCAAGAGTTACGTTACCTCGCGGTACCAGGCGGTTATAAAGGCTCTATTGCCTATGAAAAGACTGATGCAAGTTGGGGCTCTCAAGGTTTGTACTATTAAAGCTAATAACTCAAGAGCACTGACTTAACATTTAATATTTGAGGTAAAGATGTCTGAAAATTTATACATAAATAAGTCTAACGAAGTTTATGACGCTATTGTTATCGGCTCAGGTATATCTGGTGGCTGGGCAGCAAAAGAGTTTTGTGAACGTGGTCTTAAAACCTTAATGATTGAACGAGGCCGAGTGGTTGAACATCAAAAAGATTATATCGGTGAAAACAAAGCCCCTTGGCAACAACCGCTTCGCACTAAAGTTGATAACTTATTAGTTAAAGAGCAACATCAAATTCAGCAACAGTGCTATGCATTTACTGATGCCACCAAGCATTTCTTTGGCAATGACAAAGACCTACCTTACACCACGGCAAAAAACACCAATTTTACCTGGATAAGAGCCAACCAGCTTGGCGGAAAGTCTTTATTATGGCATCGCCAGTCATATCGCTTAGGTGATTATGATTTTGCAGCAAATAAATCGGATGGTTTTGGTAACGATTGGCCTATTCGACATAAAGACATAGATAAATGGTATTCTCATGTGGAAAAGCACGCGGGTATCAGTGGTTCAAAAGATAACCTAGAGAACTTACCCGATGGTGAATTCTTACCGCCTTTTGAAATGAACTCACCCGAAAAAGTACTGCAAGCAAAGTTCGCTGAGTTATATCCCGATAGACCGTTAATCATGGGAAGAACAGCGCACTTAACAAAACCAACAAAACTGCACTTATCTCAAGGGCGAGTTCAGTGTCAAGCAAGGGATGAGTGCCAAGCAGGCTGCTCTTTTGGCAGCTATTTCTCCACTCAAAGCTCAACTTTACCAGCTGCAGCGGCAACCAATAACTTACACATAGCCCCTAACAGCGTTGTTCATAGTCTTATTTATGATGAAAAAACAAACCGTGTTAAAGGTGTTCGTATTATTGATAATGATGACTTAAGTGAACGAGAGTACTTTGCCAAGGTTGTTTTTGTTTGTGCCTCCACCATTGGTTCTACACAAATCTTAATGAATTCAATCTCGAAGAAATTCCCTAATGGCATTGCTAATAGCTCTGGTGTGTTGGGGCATTATTTGATGGATCATAACTACAATGCTGGTGCCAGTGGAGATATTGAAGGTTTCGAAGATGAGATAGACAAAGGCAGAAGACCAACTGGATTAATCATGCCTAACTTTTATTATAAACCTGATGCTAAGCGTAACTTTTTGAGAGGCTACGCGTTAGCAGGCCGAGCCTATCGTGAAGGCTGGCAAAGTATTCAACATCAAGATGGCTTAGGTGTTGAATATAAAAACAAATTAAAACAAGCAGGTAAATGGCGTTTTGGTTTATATGCCCAAGGTGAAATGCTACCTCGCTTTGAAAATAAAATGTCTTTGCACCCAACCTTAAAAGATAAATGGGGCATGCCACAAATAGAATTTGACTGTCACTTTAGTGATAACGAAACCAATATGATGATTGATGCTGCTGAGCAAGCAGAAAAAATGCTAAAGGCGGTTGGTTTAAACAATGTCCAAAGTCGAGTAATGCATGGTCCACCTGGACTAGCAATCCACGAGCTAGGTACAGCAAGAATGGGACGAGATGCCAAAACATCTATTTTAAATGCTTATAACCAAAGCCATGATATTCCCAATTTATTTGTTACCGATGGCGCGAGCTTTTGTTCATCTGCCGTGCAAAACCCAAGTTTAACCTTTATGGCGTTAACCGTACGCGCTGTAGATTATTGTGTTAAAGAAATGAATGCTAAACGTATTTAAAAAATAATTTCAGAAGAAACCTAAAGAGATAATGATGAAACTAAAGCAATTAATAAAAAAAGTGGTAACCATCATGGTATTACTGCCTTTAATAACTAATGTGAATGCCGATACTGTCGATGAAAGCCTCAAAGGTAAATCCGTGAACAAAGCACCTAAACTTAGCGTTCAACTGTGGTCAGTGAAAGACGTTATAACTCAAGACTTTAAAGGTACACTTAAGGCGTTAGCTGAGATGGGCTTTGACGGTGTTGAATTTGCCGGTGAATTTGGCCCTTATAATAATGATGTGAAGGGTTTAAAGTCATTTTTAGACTCAATCGACCTTAAAGTCAGTGGCGCACATGTTTCTTTTGAACAGCTAAATGAGAAAAACTTCGATAAAACTGTCGCTTTTTACCAGCAACTCAACCTTGATACCTTAATTATCGGTTGGGATGAAAGAGCTTGGCATCCACAAGGTATTAAAGAAGTAGTTTCATTACTTAATCAGCTAGATAAGAAGCTAGCTCCTTATCAATTAAAAACCGGATTTCATAATCATGCTCACGAATTTGATGATTTTCAAGGTACAACTTACTGGGACTATTTAGCAGTAAATACCAGTGATTCAGTAGTGTTACAACAAGATGTCGGTTGGACAACCTACGCAGGTAAAGACCCGGTTGAATACGTAAAAAAGTACCCAAATAGAACATTGACGACCCATTATAAAGTACGTATCCCAGAGGGAGTAACAGGCAAGTTACCGATTATTGGTCAAGATACCATTGACTGGTTAAATCTGCTAAAAGCTAACATCAGTGTTGGCGGGACAAAATGGATAGTTGTTGAGCAAGAAGAGTACCCTAACGGTTTAAGTTCTTTAGCAGCAGTTGCGTTATCTAAAAAAGGCTTAGAGCATTTTATTAACCAGCTATAACAAGCCATTGAGATATATTATTAATTTCATTTGATAGGTGGTTAATATATTGCTTTGTTAAGCCAGTTTAGATAAATTAATTATTGAATTATTTATCATAAGAGAAGACGGACGTAGTATGAGTACTGTTCTTTTTAATACCCTTGATTTAGCATTACTTTTTACTATTTATCAATGTGTTCTTTTTGCCTTTTTTTTACTGCTCATCAAAAAAGGCAAAAAACAAAGCAACATCTTGCTCGCGCTATTTTTACTATCCTATGCAGCCATCCCATTAGATACCTTAATTAATTTTGGCGAAGCCTTTCGCCAATTTGCCATTAACTTATCGCCCAATATATTTTATGTTTTTGGCTCCGCATATTGGTTAGAGTCCGTATTACTGCTTTTCTATGTACGTTCATTAATATACAAAGATTTCAAGCTTAAGAAGCAAGATCTATTATATCTACTGCCTTTTGTATTATACCTAGGCTATGAAGCAAACAACTGGTATTTACTTGATACCAATACTAAACTTGCCATTCTCAATGGCTATCATATTGAAGAAGAGCCTTTTTACACACGCTTTATTAACTTATTCAGAGAGTGTTTTAGGACTTTTTGTGGCGTTTTATGTTTGCTTGAATTACGTCATTATCAAAAGCAAATCAAAAACAATTTTGCTGATATTGAAGATGTAGATCTTACTTGGCTTAAAGTGCTAATCATTGGTTTTTTAATTATTCGAGTACAAGCTATATTAGTCACCATGGGTTTTATGACATCAATTGATCTTCATTTGACCATCAACTACCCGGTACTTGGCCAACTTTCTAATTTTATGGTGATGTTCTTAATCAGTTTCTTAATATTCTTTAGTTTAGGAGTCTCTAAGCTATTTAATGGTATCGACAGCGTAAACAATGCTTTAACTGATAAACAGGCTATAGATCCTGCTCAAGTTAATCGATTAATTAACTATATGACGGAGAACAAACCCTACTTGAATCAACTACTTACTTTAGAGAATCTTGCTGCACAAATTGCTATGCCAGCGCGTCA
The DNA here is from genome assembly GCA_913057925.1 of uncultured Colwellia sp. Taxonomy (GTDB): domain Bacteria; phylum Pseudomonadota; class Gammaproteobacteria; order Enterobacterales; family Alteromonadaceae; genus Colwellia. The sequence goes on from CAJXPG010000058.1 coordinate 14,980, forward strand.
ATTATCACAAGTCATTAATAGGCATTTTGATAAAAACTTCTTTGAGTTTATTAATGGTTATCGCATTGATGAGTCAAAAGCATTACTCACTCAAGAAGAAAATGCCAAAGCGACTATATTGACGATAATGGCTCAGGCAGGTTTTAACAGCAAAGCCACCTTCAATACTTTATTTAAGAAAACAGTCGGTATGACACCTAGCCAATATAGAAAAGAGCAAAAAGAACTTTTCTGAGATGACAATTAGCTAAGTATCTCCATGGTTACCTAGAAAGCTATAGAGTAAATTTTATCTGTTTTGATAACTATAAGACGAGTTAACATTAAATGACTACAGTGCTATTTAATAGCCACGATATTGTATTATTAGTGGTTTTTTACATTTGCTTTTTATTTGCCTTAATTGCACTATTTAGCCGCCGAAAATCCGACTCTACACACCTATTCTTAGGCTTTTTTCTGTTATCACAGGCAGCGATTTCAGCCTACACATTAACTTTATATGGTGACACGTTTAATGCTTGGTCTGTTAAACATGTGCCTGCTATTTTTGCTTTATTGGAGTCAGCGCTTTGGCTAGAAGGCCCACTTTTACTGTTATATGTTCGCTCTGCTTTATATCAACAACTGCACTTTAAAAAGCATGATTTGCTACTATTACTGCCGTTGATTATCTACGGCATTGTGTTAATCGTTGTTAAAATAACCTCTGCGGCGGAACAAACCTCTGACTTTTTAGTATTTCTTAGATCTGATTATGTACAATATTATGAGCACTTACGAAATATTGCACGAGCAAGCTTTGGTGTCTGGGCATTAATCACAATACGGGGCTATCAAAATAACCTTGCACAAGCATATGCCAACCCTGAGTCAGTTAATTACGCATGGCTTAAGCTTTTAGTTATTGGCTATATTCTATTAAGGTTATGGACTGAGGGTTACCTCGTGCTTTTCACTTTGGTCTCGGCATTATTGCCAAGTACAACCCTTGCGTTAATCGACTTTAACCTTCTGGGAATTATCGAAAATTATGGACAATTACTGCTTGTCTCGGCATTGTTATTTTTTGCCTTATCTGACCCTCGAAATATTTTGCGGGTAAATAGCGAAGTACTAGAGAGCTTAACAAAAAAGGAAAATGTAAAAACTTACACAACCGAGCAAGTAGAACGTGTCACTAAACATATGGAAGCAACGCGCCCGTATTTAGACAATCAATTAAAAATTGATGATTTAGCTCAGCAAGTATCACTTTCCCCTAAACTGTTGTCTAATTTAATCAATAGAGAGTTCGATATAAATTTCTTCGAGTACATAAACTCCTATCGATTAAAAGAAGTAAGCAGCTACTTATCAAATTCAGAGATGGATGATCAATCTATCATTGAACTTGCCTTTCTTGCCGGTTACAACAGTAAAAGCAGTTTTAACAGATTATTTAAATTAGACACGGGAAAAACGCCCTCGCAATTTCGTAAAGAGCGCTAAGTTTTCACTTAATAATATGCTCCTTACAGAATAATTATTTTAACTGTTGCAAACCAAAAACTCTCTAGCAAACCTTCCAATAAAATATAGTCAAAACACTCATTATGAGTATGGATTCACGTTTGTTAATACTCCTACTACGCTTTATTTGATCCAAAAAAAGATAAAAAGCTATTACTTACCCAAGAACAAGGAATACGCTAAGCGCTTGATATAAAGAAATTAAATATAACAACCCGTTAAGTTGCTAATTTAATAACCCGTTCAACTTTATAAAAACACCTAATCTGGTACGCCACACATCCTTTGTTATGAAATAGTTAATATTCTGTTATGAGAGTTTTTTTTATAACAGATAAAACCAAAAAAATTAATAATAGGTGGGAAGAATTATGAGTTCAAAATTAACGCAAAAGTGGTGTGATAGAACATTTAAAAAGAAAACAACCAAAACCAAAGCTTTATTAGCAGGCATAGCTACCGCAAGTATGCTTTTCTCAATGGCTGCAGCTGCAGTAGCTCCATTACAAGTACAAGGAAATAAAGTATTAGTTGGCGGTGAAGTAAATGGCCGTGCCCTTGAAGGGATTTCACTCTTTTGGAGTAACAGTAACTGGGGCGGTAACAAATACTATACCGCCGAACATGTAAAACGTATTAAAGATGAATTCGGCGCTAACTTAGTCCGTGCAGCTATCGGTCATGATAACGACGGCAGCTCACTTGACTTGGTCGATGATTGGCAAGCCAACATTGATAGAATGGATGTAGTTGTCCAAGCTGCTATCGCTGAAGACATGTATGTTATTGTTGATTATCATAGCCATATTGCCCATGAAAATTGGGAATCTGCTGAAGATTTTTGGGGTCTTGTTGTTGATAAATATAAAAATATTGATAACGTAATTTTTGAAATTTATAACGAGCCGACATGTCCAGCTAACGATTGTAGCTCTCAAAACTATGTAAGTTGGAACAACGATCTTAAACCATATGCTGAACATATCGGCCAATTTATTCGTGATAAAGGTGCTAATAACCTTATTGTTATGGGTACACCTAAGTGGTCTTCTCAACCACAAGAAGCGGCAGCGAACCCAGCAAATGTTAGTAACATGGCTTACACTATGCATTTTTATGCTGCAGAGCATAAAGAAGGTTACCGTAATAACGTAATGAGTGCTCTAAACCAAGGCGCCGCCATTTTTGTGACCGAATGGGGTACTTCAATGGCGAATGGTGCCATCAGGGATGATATGGCTTCGGTAGATACTTGGATCGCGTTTTTACGTGAACATGGTATTGGTAGTGCCATGTGGGCATATAATGATAAAGGTGTAAATCATAATAACGAAGATGAAACATCTTCAATGTTTAGACCTGACGGTGAATGGAGAGCTTCCGCACATAAAATTAAAGAAATCCTTGCTGGCGGTAACGATAATGGTGGGGTAATTGATGGACCATGTACGCAATTAACACCAACAGGTACGTTACAAGCAGAAGGTTTCTGTCAAGCATCAGGCATCAAAGTAGAAGCAACACAAGACACAGGTGGCGGTGATAACATTGGCTATATTGATGACGCCGATTGGTTAACCTATAACATCAATATGCCACAAGCAGGTGAAGCTACGGTTACATACCGTGTTGCCTCTGACGGTACTGGTGGTGTGATTCGTCTTGAGCAAGGCGGTGGTGAAGTTTCTTACGGCACTGTTACTGTACCTAATACTGGTGGCTGGCAAGTTTGGCAAGATATTAGCCATACTGTTAACTTACCTGCCGGTACACAGACTATCGCTATTGCAGCTGAAATTGGTGGCTGGAATATAAACCACTTTACTATCGACGCAGATAACGGCCCATGTACAACTAACTGTCCTCCTGCTGATGTCACTCAAGCAGAAAGCTTTAGTGCAATGGACGGTGTAGAAGTAGAAGATACCCAAGATACGGGCGGCGGACAGAATGTTGGCTGGATCGATAATGGCGATTGGATGACTTATAGCAATGTAGTTTTGCCATCAAGTCCTTCAGGTCAGTATGAAATCACTTATCGTGTAGCCTCAATGGACGGCGGTAGCTTTAAACTTGAACAACCAGGCGGAGCAACACAGTTTGGTCAGGTTAGCTTTAACGGCACAGGCGGTTGGCAAACTTGGAGCAATGTAAGCCACATAGTTACCTTGCCTGCAGGTACTAATGAACTCGCTATTGCATCTACCTCTAATAACGGTTGGAACCTTAACTGGTTTGAGGTAAAAGCTGCTAATGGTAATACCAACCCAACTACAGAGTGTGAAGGTGTGGCGGCTTATCCTAACTGGCAAAGAAATGATATCGAAGGTGGCGCGAATACTCACCAAGATGCTGGGGATGAAATGGAATTCAACGGCAACTTATACGTAGCTAATTGGTGGACTGATAGCGAACCTGGTAGTGATGCTTCTTGGAGTTTTGTTAGAAGCTGTAACTAGAAAACACCACGAGTAATAAGTTAAGAAATCGTTGAAAAAGGGCCTTTTTTAGGCCCTTTTTATAGTCGTCATTAAATATCCATTTAACCTTTCAGGTACCATCACTCATGTCAATTAACTCGGCTAATTGTTCTTTTTTACATTCATGGAAGCCCTTACCAAAAGCCATAAGTTTATTCATACTTTTTTTCTTATTGAAAGCTTGCGGCGGTTCATCTTCATCACAAGCTGAGCCAGATGAATCAACACCACCACCGTCTCTGACTTTACCAAGCCAACCTTCTGCTCAAGCGTTAACCATTGAGGCAGAAGATTACATCCGTTTCATGGATACCACTGAAGGCAACCAAGGAAATGCTTTTCGCAATGATAATGTTGATATTGAAGCGGTGGAAGATGGTAGTGGCTTTACCGTGAGCTATACCGATGCCAATGAATGGTTGGAATATGACATCACACTATCGGCAGGCGCTTATATTATATCCACCAATGTTGCTTCAGAGCTTGGCGGGGCAAGTTATTCATTGGCTCTAGATGGAATTACTGTTGGTAATGACACTGTTGGAGCTACAGGCGGTTGGCAAGTATTTGAAAGCCATGATATTGCTTTAATAGAGGTAACTGAAGGGGAGCATGTTTTACGCATTGAAATAGCCTCAGGCCCATTTAACATTGATAATATTGACTTTAAGGTTGACGATGGTTCGTTTGTACCACCCGTTATTGCAGCTGATGAGGCTCCAATAGAATTGCCTGATGTTGAGATGATAATAGATGCTAATCCTATTAGTCCTGCTACTGCGGTTAACGAAATGGGCATAGGTATTAATTTAGGCAATACGTTAGACGCACCAACCGAAGGAGACTGGGCACCCGCAGCTGAAGAACAGATCATTATCGACTTTAAAGAAGCGGGCTTTAAACATATTAGAATTCCAGTAACTTGGCATCACCGTACAGCGACTTCTGCCCCTTATGATGTTGACCCTGTTGAAATGAATAGAGTAGAAGAAGTTGTTGATTGGGCATTAGCGCAAGATCTTTATGTTATTTTAAATGTTCATCATGATGACTGGCTAAAAAAAGGCGGCAATACATTTACGCAAAAAAATAGAAATCGCTTTGATGCTATTTGGTTACAAATTGTTGAGCGTTTCAAAAATAAGTCCGCTAAGTTAATGTTAGAAATTCTCAATGAGCCAGTAGATTTAACCAGCAGTAATGTTGATGAATTAAATGTACGTGTACTTGAGATTATTCGCCGAACAAACCCTACCCGTTTAGTGGTATTTTCAGGCAATGGCTTCACCCCTATTGACTCCCTGTTAGCTGCCGCCATTCCTGATCCCGAGGATAATTATTTAATTGGTAACTTTCATGCTTATGACCCATGGCCATTTGCTGGGCAATGTCTTAGACGTTGGGGCAGCGAAAGTGATATTGCTGAATTAGGGGATATCTATCAAAAAGCACACGACTGGTCAGTTGAAAATAATATTCCCGTTACCGTCAATGAGTTTGGTGCTGCACATTATGACTTTACTGCACCTGAGAATATCTGTGATGAAGCTGACCGTTTAAAATATATTGAAGCGCATGTTAACTTTGCCACAGAGCATGGAATTTCCGCAACGTTTTGGGATGATGCTGGTTCGTTTAGTACTTATGATCGAGCAAACTATAGTTGGGGACCAGAGAAGGATATTCTGGTTGCTCCTAACCTCCCCTAACACATTCAAAGGATACTTAACCCCAGCGTTTGCAAAGGCTGGGCTATACCGTAATAGAATAAACAATTGAAACGTTCAATATTAGGTTTTCGTGCATCTGAACGTTCAATTTTTTTCTGAAGCGTAAAGATGGTCGAAAGGTTAAACAAAATGAATTAATTTTGTTAGATCATTAATCGCTCGGTAACACTTATGCTGATAACAAGAAAAACAGATAAAAAAAACGCAGTTGATATTAAAGATTCAAGACATTTCAAATTATTTCTGCCAGTTTTTTGCTTACTTATATGTTCTTTTATCGCCTTTGCTAATCAAGTCACGATTACACCAATAATTGAAAGTTCAACTCACCTATCTGCCGTTGAAAAACACGGACAACTGAGCATTATAAAAGGCCAACTCGTCAATCAATACCAACAAGATGTTTCGTTAGCCGGACCAAGTTTATATTGGAGTAATAATGGCTGGGCTGGCGAAGATTTTTATCAAAAAGAAGTCATTGATAACATAAAGAGCCAATGGCAAGCGTCAATCGTTCGAGCGGCAATGGGCGCTGATAATGAAGGCAGCTACCTCACTCACCCTAAAGACAATCTAGAAAGAGTTGAAACAGTGATAGAAGCTGCTATTGAAAACGGCCTTTATATTATTGTTGACTGGCATTCACATCACGCTGAAAACCACACTAGTCAGGCAATCAAGTTTTTTCAATATATTGCAAAAAAATACGGTCACTTGCCCAATATCATTTATGAAATCTATAACGAGCCGTTACAAGATACGGACTGGCATAGTGTGATTAAGCCCTATTCTGAAAAAGTGATTGCGGCTATCAGAGCAATTGACAAAAACAATATAATTTTAGTCGGCAGTCAAAGCTGGTCACAAGATGTCGATATCAGTGCTAAAAACCCAATATCTGGTTTTGAAAACTTAGCTTACACTCTCCACTTTTATGCTGGAACTCATAAAGCAGACCTGCGCGCTAAAGCACAAATTGCCCTCGATGCAGGTTTAGCTTTATTCGTTTCTGAATGGGGCACAGTAGCGGCAGACGGAAATGGCAGTGTTGATTATCAAGAAACCGAAAAGTGGTTGGCATTTATGCGAGAAAATAAGCTGTCACACTGCAGTTGGTCACTTTCTCAAAAAGAAGAAGGTGCTTCAATCTTTACACCTACAGCATCAGTGCTTGGCCCTTGGTCAGATAATGATTTAACTGAAAACGGTAAGTATTTAAAACAAATCATTCAAAACTGGGGTTATTAAAGCGATGAATATTAAAACCATAAAGATAGAAAATATAGTCACAGCGCTTACTATCATATCACTGTGCTCGGTATTTTTATTCAGTACATCCTCCTTAGCAGAACAAGGTAAGTTCTACCCGAAAAAAACTTATTCAGGCCAAGCAATACCAAGCTTCTCTCAAAACAAGCATAAGTTACCCAAGCCTATTTTTGATGATAAACCCGAGTATGTTGATTTTTATTACCGTGCTTGGCAAATAGGCTTTCAGCACTTTAAAAAACCACAAGCAACCAGCCCTTTTGTGTCAAATTTTATTGATGAGGCATTTAATGACAATATCTTTTTATGGGATATGAGCTTTTCGACCATGTGGGGGAACTACGCACATCATATTTTCCCCAGCATTGATGGTCTAGATAACTTTTACCGTACCCAATTGAGTGATGGCGAAATAGTTAGAGAAGTTGGTGAAAAAGACGGCCAGCTTGGTGTTATCGGTTGGTCTGAGCCAGGCACTGAAGGTAACCTAAATCACCCGATTCTAGCTTGGGCAGAACTTGAGTCTTATAAAATCACCAATAATAAGACGCGACTGGCGAATGTGTATTTACCGTTACAAAAATACCGTGAAAGCTTTAGTAAAATTTATCATTCCGAGTCAGGTTTATACCTTACCGATAAAGCCGCCATGGATGACTCACCACGCAATGAAAAAATGCTAGCCGGAATCGATGTCGCCGCTGAAATGGTTATTTTTGACCTTTGGTTGGCTGAAATTGCCACTGAACTCAATAAGCATGACGAAGCACAAAATTACCTCGCTCGTGCAGAGAGTTACGCTAAATTTATCAATACAAAACTTTGGGATGAAGCCACTGGTTTTTATTATGACTGGGGAAAAGATAACAAACGCATGACCATGCGCACCATTGCAGCTTTTTGGACCATGTTAGGAAAAATCCCCAATCAAGCACAACTCGCTAAGCTTATCGAACACCTTAACGATCCTAAATCATTTAACACTAAACATAGAGTGCCGACCCATCCTGCAGATGAAGTAGGCTTTAATGGTGATTATTGGGCTGGTGCTATTTGGGTGCCAACAAACACCATGGTAATACAAGGACTTGAAGTAAATAATGAATTTGAACTCGCTCGTGAAATAGCGATGAACCACCTTGATGCTACTACACAAGTATTTCTTGAGACCAACACCGCATGGGAAAATTACACACCACTAGTAATCAAGCAAGGTCGTAAAGCAAAGCCTGACTTTATTGGCTGGTCAGGGCTTGCACCAATTAATTATTTAATTAAACATGCTATCGGCATTCGTATCAATGCACCAAAAAATGAAGTTACTTGGCGCATTAATGAAACAGGTCGTCATGGTATTGAAGGTCTGCGTTTTAATGGTCAGGGTGAGGCAATGAACTCTATTGATTTAATTGCCCAAAAACGTGAGAGCCTCAAGGACGATATTCATATTAATGTGCAATGCAGGCAAGACTTCACTTTGACTGTGATTAGCCACCTTACAAAGAAAAGTCATCTAATAGATTGTCAGAAGAACTCAAAAATAGTGATACAAAAAAACAAATAAAATAAGCTGGCCAAATAGAAGTGGGAAAACAATGCAACAATTTAAAGACGTGATATCAAGAAAACAGAGGGTAAAATATCTTTTAGCCCTTATTGTCTTTAGTGGTTATATTCTTTTTCATACCGGTAATGTTTATGCAAAAACATTAAGCGATAATCCGATAAAAGTCGTTTTTATTAGCCCTGATAGTATAGGAAACCCTTATTGGGACTTTGTTAGTAATACCATGCTAAAGGCGGCGAACGATTTTGGTATGAAACTAAAAATCATTCACACTAGCCGGCACGACCTTCATGATACGTCTCCTCTACTTAATAAGATAAGTATGGAAAAGCCAGATTATCTCATTTATGTTTATCAGCACAATTTAGGCAATAAATTATTAGCGTTTGGTGAAAAAAATAAAATAAAATCTTTTGTTATCAATACCAACATTAGTGACACTGACTATAAAAAAATAGGCAGACCTACAGAGAAATACAAACATTGGATCGGTCACTCATATGCAGACTTATCAAATATAGCGACTCAACTATCAAAAAAAGCTTATAGCTTAGCTAAACCTTTAAAGTATTTTAAAGAGGATAAAAATGTTTATAGTATAGTGCTAAGTGGCTCTAGAGATTCAAACCTAGCAAATCAATGGGACCATGGCGCAGTGAAAGCTGTTCATGATCTTGATGACTTTAAAATAAAACAAACAGTATATACAGGCTTTAATGTCGAAATAGGCTACGAAAAAGCAAAAGGGTTACTGCGTCGTTATCCTGATGTTTCCGTTATTTTATCACTTGATGAACGCATAGCATTGTCCGCGATAAAAGCCGCAGAAGAATTAGGCAGAAAGCCAGGTAAAGATATATTTATCGCGGGTTCAGCATCATTACTGCCTACATTTGACATGACAGAAGAAAAGAAACTAGTTACTAGTTATGCGCTAAGTATGTGGTTTGGCGTTCACGCTATTGTTTACCTGTACGATCATCATGTTGAGCTTAACAGCTCAGAAACTGAATTCACCTACAACTTTGATGATACCGCTATATCCCATGAACAACTTCCCATCTATCGGAAAATGATATCCAAGAGCACCTGGAAAAACATTGATTATAGAGACTTTTCATTTGCATTTTCCCCGCACTTGAGCGAATACGATTTTAGTGTACAGGCATTTGAACAAGCGATTATCAAGGTTGAATAAATAAACTAGGCAAGCAGCTAAGTGAATTGTCAAAGCGATGAATTTTCTATCATCAATGTCGCAACAATCGCGGGGTGATCAGAAGGGGAAGCATGAATCACTTTGCCCTGCCCTGTTAATCCTTTAACAAAAAGGCAATCGATACCAGCACTTGTCATTAACGCCACTTGAGTCGTTGATTGGAGAAAACGGGCTTCTTTGCCCTCGCACTGACTATTAAAATCTCCCAGTAATATCTTAGGGTATTTGTGCAGCTTATTTAACTGAGCTGCGGTTTCTTTGGCATTGGCAATTCTTGCAAGTTCACTTTCTGTCTCTTATACACATCTCCGAGCCCACGAGACCGTACTAGATCTCG
>CAJXPG010000059.1 GCA_913057925.1 uncultured Colwellia sp.
TTACCGCAGCATAAAGTCATTTTAAACCCATCGTAGAAGCGTTTGAGCAATTCCACTTCTTCGTTGCAGTGACTTAGAAGGGAATAACCATTCCTTCATCAATGCGCCTTGAATTTAAATCGCTCAACCGCTCTGAAACATGCATATTGAATGGTAACGGGTATATATCACAATTGAAATTTGCTTGCTCGGTGTAGGACAAAGTCCCTCTGTTTCCTCGGTGCTTTTATTTCTTAAAACAAAAAAACAGCTTTTACCACGCAGAAATAATTGGGCGCTATGCGCTACACAGAAGAAATGTTCAAACTAACGGTGTTCTCTGCTTTTCCACGCTTTCACGGTTTGATAACGCCATAAACTATGAATGCCAAAGTAGCCAATAATTGCAAAAGCCACGGCGAGCACGCCACAGCCTACTAAAAATGCTGGCCCGATAGTTGATAAACTATCAATTACCCACTGCCAACTTGCTTCAAAAGCAAACTCTTGTTCAGGAACGGCTAAAACGATAGTACCAACTAAGTAGCAAGCATAAAAAATAAAGGGCATGGTTAATGGATTCGTAAGCCAAACCAAAGCGATGGATAACGGTAAGTTAGCGTGGAATATAATGGCGGCGCCAGCAGCTAATACCATTTGAAAAGGCACAGGAATAAACGCGAAAAATAAACCAACAGCAAAAGCTTTGGCTACAGAGTGACGGTTTAAATGCCACAGGTTGGCATTGTGCAGCAAGTTACCAAAAATTTTTAGATATTTATTTTCTTTAATCGTTTGGTGATCTGGCATTATGCGTTTGATGACTTTTTTCGGCATATACTTCTACAAGTCCTTTAACTAAAAGTTCGCGTTTTATCTGATTTACTCGATGAGTTTACTACACTTAATATCACGCTAGCTGTAATTGCACAGATAACGTTTCAGAAGTTAGATGTAACCGCAAAAAAATAAAAGGAATTATAATCGCTATGGATTGGTGGTTACTGACATTTTTTCTTGGTGCTGTATTGTCGCTATTTTTGCATGAAGTGCCAACGCTTTTTCAACTTTTAATGGCATTTTTTGTTGCTTGTGTCGCTATTCGCTATTTGAAGCATGGAAATTTCACCGCTTTGGCACTTGGTTCTGTTTGGCTTTTGACACAGGCGTATTTATATAATCATCAATTGCCTGCTGAGTTGATAGAGTTAATGCAAGCAAGAAAGTCTGTGATAGTTGAAGGGGAGGTACTGAGTTTACAAGTCAATACTGAAACTGGCACTGACACCAAGGCACCTAATAGCATAACGCAGAAAAATAAATCCGCGCCAAATAAAGGCAAGGATGTGACTAAACGCTTTAATTTTAGCGTGGTTAAAGTCGATGGGCAGCTATTGGCAACGCCCATTAATGTCAGACTATCTTGGAAAAAACCAACGGTCGTTATTGCTCAAGGCCAAGTGTTGCAGTTATATGTTAAGTTAAAGCCTGCTCATGGATTAAATAACCTTGGGAGCTTTAATTATATCAGTTGGCTAAAAGCCAATAACATATCCGCTACAGGTTATGTTAAAAACCCTAAGAAAAAAAACGAACAACTTCAACCGCTACATCACAACAAAATTGTCAATGCCAACACTACTCTTAGGCAAGCTTTATTTAATCAATACTTTTCGATAATACCCGATAGTGAATTAAAGGCAATTCTACTTGCTTTAGCTTTTGGCGAACGAAGCTTATTAACTTCTGCACACTGGCAAGTTTTGCAAACCACGGGTACAAGCCACTTAATTGCCATTTCAGGTTTACATGTTGGTTTACTTGCCACGGGCTGTTTTTATTTGGTGTTATTGTTAATTAAAATATTGCCATTAAGGTCCCCTCGTTGGCAGTGTTTAAATGCTCGATATATAGCGATAGCAATTAGCCTTTTATCTGCTATTTCTTATGCGTATCTAGCCGGTTTTTCACTGCCGACACAACGTGCCTTAGTTATGTTAATACTTTATTGGCTTAGTCGATTGTTAAATATACACCTATCGCCAACTCGTTTATTACTATTGACCGTTTTCATTGTGGTGTTAATCAGCCCGTTTAGCTTGTTCACCGCAAGTTTTTGGTTATCGTTTTATGCGGTAGCGATAATTTTTTTAACTTTATGGCGTTTTAAAAGCTACTTAACTGATGGCAGTAACTTTTGGCGCTTTATTAAGGGACTGCTGGTTATTCAACTCTCGCTTACGGTAATGCTAATTCCCATTACGGCACTATTCTTTCAGCAAATATCGTTAGTGAGTATTATTGCTAACCTTATTGCAGTACCTTGGATGAGCTTCATAACCATACCTTGCACTTTATTTTCACTGCTTACCATGATAATTAATGTTCAAGTAGCGCAAATGTTCATTTCACTTGCCCTCGATTCATTGGCATTACTTTGGCAATATTTAGGCTATTTAACTACGCTACCTAATGCTGTTGTTAAACTTTCGCTTTATCAGCAAGTGCTATTGGTGGGTATTATCAGCTGCAGCTTTTATCTTGCATTTTTATCGTACTCTACATGGCAAACTAAGATTATGCGCTTGGTTTCTCTTATGGTAATAGCGCTGTCTTTATCTGCCTTCGGCGCAGTAAAGTCTTCTTTATCAAGTATCAGCGATAAACAAAATGTAAGCGAAAACTTGCCTTGGAAGGTTGTGTTTTTTGACGTCGGTCAAGGTTTATCAGTGTTAATCGTGCGCAATAATCACGCTATTTTATATGATACGGGAGCAGCTTACCCAAGTGGTTTTACCCTGAGCGAAGCGGTTATTTTACCTTATTTACAATACTCAGGAATTACTCAATTAGATAATATAATTCTCAGCCACAGTGATAATGATCATGCTGGCGGTTTAGTAACTTTACTGGAAAACATAGCGGTTGATGAAATTATGTCAAATGATGGGCAACTTGTTGGCAAGGCTATTATCAGTGGCAGAGCTAACTTTAACATTAAACCTTTAATTTCTAGTTGTTATGCGGGCCATTCGTTTAATTGGCAAGGGCTTAGCTTTGACATTTTATCACCGACGCTTGCTAGCGAGGGAGTCATTCAATCAAAGGCAGAAGAAAGCTCAAGGCAAGGTAATGATGATTCTTGTGTGATATTAGTGACAGATCAACAAGGGAGAACCCTGTTACTGACGGGAGATATTTCAGCCGAGGTAGAGCAGAAAATTATCCAGCAATATCCCAAGCTAGCAATTGATATATTGCAAGTGCCGCATCATGGCTCTAAATCTTCATCGAGTCGTGATTTTCTTAAAAAACTGGCACCTCAATATGCTGTGGTCAGTGCCGGGTATTTAAATCGCTGGCATATGCCAGTGAAGTCTATTCGCCAACGATACCTCCAACAAAATATAAAAATACTCACCAGTGCAGAAGTGGGGCAAGTTATTATTACTATTGATAATAAGGGAATAAATGACAAAAACTTTGTCGATGATCTGCGGCCATTTTGGTTTACTCATTAGTCATTTGTTGGCAATGGTGAGTTTTAGTTGGTTGTCCGCGCGATTCACGCTAAAATACTTATTCTTTAGGCAACTAAATCATCCGAGTAACTAAAACGAATGTCTTCACCTTCACAAAATAGCGCCTTACCTTCTTCAAATATCAGCAATGCAACGACGTGGCAAAACTTTAAACGTCTAGTGAGTTATGCAAAACCTTATAAGCTAGGGTTTGTAGTAGCAATTATCGGTATGCTTGGCTATGCAACCATTGATGTTTATTTCTTGTCAAAATTACAACCGCTTATTGATGAAGGCCTAACGGGTGAAAATGAAAACTTTATGAAATGGGCGCCCATTTTCATCGTCGCTGCTTTTATTGTCCGAGGTATCGCTCATTTTGTTGCCAATTATTGCCTTGCTTGGGTCGGTAATAACGTTGTTGCCGATTTAAGACAAAAATTATTTGAACACATTATGGCTATGCCAGTGGCTTTTCATGATAAACAATCAACCGGTACGTTAATTTCTAAAATAACTTTTGATACTGAGCAAGTATTAAACTCAGTCAGTAAATCGATTTTAGTACTGATTCAACAAAGTGCCTTTGTTATAGGTTTAATCGGCTTGATGTTTTATCAAAGCTGGCAATTATCAGTAATTTTCTTGCTAATTATTCCGTTTATCGCGGTAATTGTCACTATCGTTTCTAAGCGCTTTCGTAAAGTCAGTAAGAATATTCAAGGCGCTATGGGGGAGGTCACCACGGCTGCTGAGCAAACTTTTAATGGTCATAAAGTTGTATTAACGTTTGATGGTCAGCAACGTGAGTTTGAGCGTTTTGGAAAAATAAATCGTCGCAATCGTCAACAGCGCATGAAAATGACGGCGACAAAGTCAGCTAGCGTGCCAATTATTCAGGTAATCGCTTCTTTTGCTTTAGCTTTTGTTTTTTATGCTATTACTACAGACTCTTTAAGTGAAAACATTACCCCAGGTACCTTTACTAGTGTCATCGCATATATGACAATGTTGTTAAGACCTTTAAAAATGCTAACTAATGTTAATGCCGAGTTCCAGCAAGGCATGGCCGCTTGTGTCAGCATCTTTTCGATACTCGATCATGAAAAAGAAAAGGATACCGGCACTAAAACATTAGACAAAGCTTCAGGGGCATTATCTTTTAATAAAGTCGACTTTGCTTATGAAGCGAGCGATGAAGGCGGTGATAAAGAGCAAAAAGGCAAACTCGCATTAGACGGTATTTCTTTTGACTTATCGCCAGGTGAAACCTTAGCGCTAGTTGGCCGCTCAGGAAGCGGTAAATCAACGGCCAGCTCTTTGTTATTACGCTTTTATGATGCTACCAAGGGTGAAATCTTAATTGATGGCACCAATATTGAACAATTTAAGCTGAAAGATTTGCGTAAGCAATTCTCTTATGTCTCTCAACAGGTTGTTTTATTTAACGACACCTTAGCTAACAATATTGCTTATGGTAAGCCTGATGCTACGGAAGCTGAAATTATCGCTGCGGCTAAAAGCGCTCATGTGATGGAGTTTGCTCAAAACATGGAGCAAGGCTTAGCAACTAATATTGGCGAAAATGGTGCATTACTTTCTGGTGGTCAACGTCAACGTGTTGCTATCGCGCGGGCACTATTGTGCGATACACCGTTTTTAATTTTAGATGAAGCGACCAGTGCCTTAGATACTGAGTCAGAGCGCCATATTCAAGATGCACTGCAAACCTTGCAGCAAAACCGCACTTCCATCGTTATCGCTCATCGATTATCAACGATTGAAAGCGCTGATAAAATTATCGTTATGGATCAGGGCAAAATTATTGAACAAGGCGATCATCAAAGCTTGTTAACTAAACAAGGTGCTTATGCACAATTGCACAGTTTCCAATTTGACTCTTAATCGGCTCGCTATGTTTAAAGTAATGTTCGAGCAAATAAAACGACCTAGGAAGAGCTAATAGTGCGTCTTATTGAGAAAGTTTGGTTTCATAACCATAGAGCAAAGTATTTGCTTGTCCCTTTGTTACTGCCGCTGACAGCACTTTTTTGGCTGCTAAGCAGACTCAGGCGCTTAAGCTTTAAGTGGGGAGTCGCTAAATCAAAGCAATTAACGAAACCTGTTATTGTTGTTGGTAATATTGGTGTGGGCGGTAATGGTAAAACACCTATGGTGATTTACTTAGTTGAGCTTTGCCGTGCAATGGGCTTAACACCTGGCGTTATTTCACGTGGTTATGGCGGTAATGCACCCAATTACCCTTATTTTGTTACCGCACAATCAACCCCTGAAGAAGCCGGTGATGAACCCGTACTTATTCAGCAGCGCTGTCAGGTTTCTGTAGCGGTTGGCAGCGATCGTATTGCCAGCGCAGAGCTATTAATTGAGCAAGGTTGTGATGTCATTATTAGTGATGATGGTTTGCAGCATTACCGTTTAGCACGTCAGTTGGAATTAATCATCGTTGACGGTAAAAGACGCTTTGGTAATGGTTTATTATTACCTGCTGGTCCTTTGCGGGAAGGAAAGTGGCGATTAGCAACAGCTGATTTAGTGATTTACAATGGTTCGACTCCCGCAGTGAAAAATCATGAAAACCAAGCATTGCAAATGAATTTAACAGCAACAGAGCTTTGTAATGTGCAATCAGGTATTCGAATAACCTTAGCTGAGTTCTTAATCCAAAATATTCAGGTTAATGCTATTGCTGGTATTGGCTCGCCACAACGATTTTTTGATACACTTAAAACAAATCACTTTTTGTTAGCAGAGCAACAAGGATTTGTCGATCATCATAACTTTAGCCGACATGATTTCAGCCACTTTGATGATAATATCCCGTTATTAATGACAGAGAAAGATGCGGTAAAATGCAAAAGTTTCAGTCAAAGCAATTGGTGGTACTTGCCTGTCGATGCAAGTTTTAGCCAACGTGAACAAACCGAATTACAAGGTAAAATCAACACTGCATTAAAGCGCAGTGATAATAAATAATTAACTAGTGAGAAATGAACATGGCTTTTGATACAAAACTAATGGAAATCCTTGCCTGTCCTGTGTGTAAAGGCAAACTTGATTATGATAAAGCGGCCCAAGAGCTGATTTGTAACTTTGACCGTTTAGCTTACCGTATTGAAAAAGATATTCCGGTATTGCTTGAAGGCGAAGCACGCGAAATAAAGTCAAGCCCGTCAGCAGAGTAGGTGGTTAGCTATGTCTAATGCTCAAAACGCCGTGAGTGCTAAATTCACTGTCGTGGTGCCAGCAAGGTACCAATCTTCTCGATTACCCGGCAAAGTTTTAGCTGATATTAATGGCAAGCCAATGATCCAATGGGTCGTCGAAAAAGCACAATTAAGTGGTGCCAGCAGAGTTATTATTGCTACTGACAATGATGAAGTCGCAGATGTTGTTACCGGTTTTGGTGGGGAAGTTTGTAAAACCCGCGCTGACCATAAATCAGGTACTGAACGTTTAGCGGAAGTGATGGAGCAGTATCAATTTGATGATGATGAAATTATTGTTAATGTTCAAGGTGATGAGCCTTTTATTCCCCCTGAAAATATTGCCCAAGTAGCAAATAATTTAGCGAATCAAGACCAACAAAAGCATGTTGCCAGAATGTCTACGCTAGCGATTAATATTAATTCTGTAGAGGAAGCATTTAACCCAAATGCGGTAAAAGTACTACTTGATAAAGATGGCTACGCACTTTACTTTTCTCGCGCTACCATTCCTTATGACAGAGAAAGGTTTTTAACCAGTGACGCTAATACTGAAGAGAATATCCAAGCCATTGGAGACTTTTATTTAAGACATGTTGGTATTTATGCATACCGAGCAGGCTTTATTAAAGATTATGTGAATTGGCCGACCAGTCAGTTAGAGCAAGTTGAAGCATTGGAGCAGTTGAGAGTCTTGTATCAAGGTGAGAAAATACATGTCGCGGTGGCTAATAGTCATGTCCCTGTTGAAGGCGTTGATACACCAGAAGATTTAGCTAAAGCAAGAGAGTACGCGGCAAGTTTAGCTTAACCTTAATTGTCAGTAATTAAAGGTGTTGCACAGAGGAAGTGACTTTATTATTTTGTTAAGTTTTATTCTCTGTGTAGCGAACGAAGTGAAGCCTCGGTGTCCTCGGTGGTGCTTTTTGTTTATGGTTTAAAATTCAAGACAATATCCACCACAGAGAATTGAATGAGGCGCTACACGCTGCACAGAGAAAATGATCAGGTACTAAGCCCTAAGCCCCTACATGCTTTTTGCATTCCCGAAAAAACACTTTGGGAATGACGGTTTCATTGCCACTAACAAGTCTAATCGTTGTCATTGTCGAGTTTTCTTGTCTGTAATCTACTGCTCATTAAAGCTTATTGTTTAGTTAACTCATCACGAGTGTTTTGTAAAAAGTTGGCACTAAAATCGACCAAACCATGGACAGAGCTTGGCAGCTGGTCAATATCAATGGCATCAATTAAATTTTTAACTTCTAGACCTAATTCAGTATCCCCCTCAATTTTTAAGCGACGTTGAAAGAACAACGTATCGGGATCCTGCTTTCTGCCGGCAATTAAAATCAAGTCATCGCCCGTGGCACTAAAACTGACATCCTCTTCGATATTTTGCTCAGCTGGCGCCATAATTAATTGTTCACTTTCAAAACTTAACCACCAATCTAGCGCTAAATCAGTTATTGATATTTTTAGCCATTTTCCCTGTAAAAATTCAAAATCGCCATCAGCCACTGCTTCACTAAAAATAGAGTGTAGTGCAGCAAGAAGTACTGATTTTTGTGCACTGAAGGGCACTAAGCGTAAACTTGGCCTTAAAATACTCGGCATCACTTTAATCAAGTTTGCTTTAAAGGATAGTGGTAATGCCTGTTCAATCTGCGGTAACAGCGAAGTTACCTGACTGGCTGAAGGTGCGATAGTGGTTAATACGGATGGTAAATTCAAAACAGTTTTGCTCTGCATTACGAAAGTTATCAGCATTTTATCAAGGGATGG
The DNA here is from genome assembly GCA_913057925.1 of uncultured Colwellia sp. Classification (GTDB taxonomy): domain Bacteria; phylum Pseudomonadota; class Gammaproteobacteria; order Enterobacterales; family Alteromonadaceae; genus Colwellia. Next base: position 8,513 of record CAJXPG010000059.1, read on the forward strand.
GAATAAATTAATATTGCAGATCAAGTTTTCCTTAATACACATCAATAAATCATCTAGGTGAACCACTTACACTGCTGAAAAATTTAATTTTCTCTAATAATTTGGAGTGGCTGTGGAATTACTATGTCCTGCTGGAAACCTACCGGCGCTAAAAACCGCAATCGATAATGGTGCTGATGCAGTTTATATCGGCTTAAAAGATGATACCAATGCGCGCCATTTTGCTGGATTAAACTTTAATGACGGAAAATTGGCAAAAGCGGCTGATTATGTTCATGAACGAGGCAAAAAACTACATGTTGCCATTAATACCTTCGCCCATGCTGATGGCGAAGCACGTTGGCAAAAAGCGGTTGATAACGCTGTCGCAATAGGAACCGACGCCTTAATCATCGCTGATTTAGGTGTGCTTGATTATGCCGCGACCAAATACCCTGATATTGAACGTCATGTATCTGTGCAAGCTTCAACAACTAACCTTGAAGCCATTAAATTTTTTAAAAATAACTTTGATGTAGCACGGGTTGTTTTACCGCGGGTTTTGTCTGTGCAACAAGTTAGACAATTGGCAAAAAATACACCGGTACCGTTAGAAGTTTTTGCCTTTGGTAGTTTATGCATTATGGCAGAAGGGCGTTGTTACCTTTCTTCTTACATGACGGGTGAGTCACCTAATACCGTTGGCGCTTGCTCTCCAGCAAAATATGTTCGTTGGCAAGAAACAGACAAGGGTTTAGAGTCTCGATTAAACAATGTGTTAATAGACCGCTATCAAAGTGATGAAAATGCCGGTTACCCCACGTTATGTAAAGGTCGTTTTGAAGTAGACAATAATGTTTATCATGCGCTTGAAGAGCCGACTAGCTTAAATACCTTGGAGCTGATCCCAGAGTTGATAAAAATGGGCATAGTCTCGGTGAAAATTGAAGGCAGACAACGTAGCCCTGCATATGTTGAGCAAGTTGCTCAAACGTGGCGCATGGCTATTGATAGCTATCAGAAAAACCCTGAAGGATTTGCGGTTGAGGGGGCTTGGATGAACACATTAGCTAATTTATCTGAAGGCTCACAAACTACATTGGGTGCTTATCATCGGAAGTGGCAGTAATTGTCACTTATCTTGTAACTAACCTTGTCGCTGTATGGCGCTATTTCTACGTCAGAAATACTCACAAATTCTTCAGGAAATAATTTGAACATCCAAAGGATGGCCTGTAAGGCGGAGTACTAGGATGTACGGAGTAATGACTAGCGTCAACTCCGTGCTTTTTCCTTTAAATTGAAATATACAGCTTAAAGCTGAATAACTATAAAACTAGCAATAGTGACATATTAAAATTATTTGGATAATTTATGAAATTCTCTTTAGGGCCAAGTTTATTTTTCTGGCCAAAACAAGAAGTAAATGACTTCTATCAACAAGCAAAACAATCAAGCGCAGATATTATTTATTTAGGCGAAACCGTTTGCTCAAAAAGGCGTGAATTACGGGATAAAGATTGGTTAGGTTTAGCGCAAGAAGTAGCGAAAGACAGTCATAAACAGGTTGTCGTGTCGACCATGACATTATTAGAGTCACCGGCGGAGATTAAAGTCCTTAAGCGTTTATGTGATAATGGTGAGTTTTTAGTTGAAGCAAATGATTTAAGTGCTGTGCAAATCATGCATGATTTAAAAATGCCATTTGTCGCAGGGCCCGCCATTAATTGCTATAACTTATCAACATTAAAAGTATTGATAAAACAAGGCATGACCCGTTGGTTAATGCCGGTTGAGCTTAGTGGGGATTGGCTGAAAACCTTATTAAACCAAGCGACAGAACAAGGGATCCGTAAACAGTTTGAATGTGAAGTCTTTTCTTGGGGCTATTTACCATTAGCCTATTCTGCTCGTTGTTTTACTGCTCGCTCTGAAGATAGAGCCAAAGATGATTGTGAGTACTGCTGTATTAACTACCCAGAGGGCAGACGGATGAATAGTCGAGAAGGAGAGCGAGTTTTTGTGCTTAATGGTATTCAAACTATGTCGGGTTACCAGTATAATCTCATTAATGAAATGCCAGCCCTAGCAGCGATGGGAGTAGATATTGCTCGCATTAGTGCAGATAGCACTCAAGCCTTTGCCCAACTAGATAACTTTAGAGAGCAACTGGTTAACCCAAGTAAAGTTGAACTTGATGGTGTGGCGCAATGTAATGGCTTTTGGCATAAAATTGCCGGTATGTCGGTAGCGTAATCGCTAACTGATAGCTAGGCAGATAACTAAATAAGAGAGAAGTATGTATACCTTAGATTTAATGCAACTGACACAACAACAATTTTTAGATGAGTATTGGCAGAAAAAACCCGTGGTTATTCGTCAAGGCTTTAAAGATTTTGTTGATCCCATTGCTGCTGATGAATTAGCCGGATTAGCGATGGAAGAGCAAGTAGAGTCACGTTTGGTTCATAAAAGTGAAGGTAAATGGAACGCAGCTTTTGGTCCTTTTGAAAGCTACGAGCATCTAGGTAATCAAGACTGGTCACTGGTAATACAAGCATTAGATAATTTTTCTGAAGAAGCCGCGGAAATGATTGAGCCGTTTCGTTTTATTCCACATTGGCGCTTAGATGATTTAATGGCGAGCTTTGCCATGCCTGGTGGTAGTGTTGGCCCTCATATTGATAACTATGATACGTTTATCTGCCAAGGCTCAGGTAAACGTCATTGGCGAGTAGGAGATAATAGCTCACATGTTGAGTTTGCCGCTCATGAAGCGTTATTACACGTAGAGCCTTTTGAGTCGATTATTGACGTTGAATTAGAAACTGGTGATATATTATATATTCCGCCAGGATTTCCACATGAAGGTATTTCTCTTGATGTTTCGATGAGCTTTTCTATCGGTTTTAGGGCAAACTCATCGGTTAGCTTATTAAGCGCTTTTGCTGATCATTTAATTGATAATGAACAGGGCGCCGAGTTGTTGTCTGATCCTCAAAGACAAGTCACCAGTCATAGCGGCGAAGTCAGTAACAAAGACTATTCAAGCCTGAAAAAGCAAGTAGCTAACTTACTGGATGACGATGCAACATTTAAAGCCTTTACCGGTCAATTCTTAACAAATGCTAAGCACGAACTCGACATTTTATTACCTGATGAACCATTTGAGTTGAGTGAAGTCAGTAACTTGCTACATAGTCATGCCATCAAACGTTTAGGTGGCTTAAGAGCCTTTTATTTTGAAGATACTGTAGAACAAGGTCTTTGTTATATCAATGGTAGTGAGTTGGCGTTTTCTGCCGAGATTGCTAATGGTGTTAAATTACTCTGTGACAATGTTATGTTAATGCCTAATGATGTTAGCAGTTGGAGTCAAAACGCAGCATTTGTTGAACTAGTTACTGAGTTATTAAATCAAGGGTACTGGTATTTGGCGGAAGCTGAATAAGCTCGAAGATTCAGCAGTGTTAAGCGTTGCTACGTAAAAATGACTAAATCCTACGGTAATTAAACAGTAGGGTTTTTTTATCTCTTATGTTTACTCAGTGGTTTTTATTGAAATCTATTGCTTGTTAATAATGAATAAGGATAATAGCGCCCAAGAAAGCCAACACCTTAAGAAAGATTATGCGCCTAGATAAATTTATTTGTAAAAGTACTGAACTAACAAGAAATGAAGCTAAAAAAGTACTTAAAAGTGGTGAAGTACGAGTTAACGGTGAAGTCGCTAAGAATGCGGCTATGCAAGTGCATGAAAATAATACCATCACCATTGATGGGCAAGAGTTAACGGCTCGCGGTTCAAGGTATTATATTTTACATAAAGTAGTGGACTCAATTTGCTCAAATGTTGACGAGGTTTATCCGTCGGTATTGCACTTTATTGAGGTAGATAAGGCGTTTGATTTGCATATTGCCGGTCGTTTAGATGCTGATACCACAGGATTAGTGCTGATAACTGATGATGGACGTTGGTCGCATAATGTCATTTCTCCGAAAAAAGATTGTCAAAAGACTTATCGTGTTTGGTTACGTGATGAAATTGATGACGATAAACTGGAGCCGTTAATTCAGCAATTTACGGATGGTTTGCAGTTGCAGGGGGAAGACTCGCTAACTCGCCCAGCAATATTAAGACGTGTTGCTCAAGATGAATTAATTGAGGAAGATGCTTATCGAAGTGAAGTGTTATTAACGATAACTGAAGGTAAATACCATCAAGTAAAACGTATGTTTGCAGCTGTTGGTAACCGTGTGGTTGGTTTGCACAGAGAGCAAGTAGGTGAGATTACCTTAGGGGATTTAGCGCCAGGTGAGTGGCGCGAATTAACCGCAGCTGAAATTGCTTTGTTTGCCTAGCAGTAAGCCACTAGGCTTTGCATGCATTGTTAATTAAAGTAGCACTAATTAAATTAGCATTAATTAAAGTAGCTTTAGGGGTAACAGTTTTGCCGCTACTTCTTGGCATTTAACTCATTAAACTTAGCCATTTGCTCTTCGGTTGCTGGTAGTTGATGTTTTTCTTTCCATTCGCTGTAAGGCATGCCGTAAACCTGCTCACGTGCGGTATCTATATCAACTTCAACACCAAGCTTTTCAGCTTCACTTACTGTCCATTTGCTAAAACAGTTTCGGCAAAAGCCGGCTAAATTCATCAGTTCAATATTTTGTACATCTTTACGTGAATCTAGGTGCGCGAGTAATTTACGAAAAACTGCTGCTTGAATTTCTACTTCTTTATCCATTTTCTAAACCTTATGTTGGTACTTTATTAATTTACAATGTTATTTCTTTGATTGGCTAACTGCTTCATCAGCCGGTTTTGTTGGATCAAAGCGACGAATCTGTACCACCATACCCATGTGCGGGTGGTCAAAATAGTGAATTTCTCCTGTAATGACACGTCTATCTTGTCTAAACGAAATCACTTGCTCACCCTGTACAAGATTACCCTTGGTATCACTTTTAGCTTTAGATGAGTTAATTGACTTCGTTGAAGTGTTCGCGCTCACTAAATTAAACTCACTATTGATATAAAGATAGTGATCTAGGTGCACTTTAAAAATACCATCTAAAAACCAAGGTTGAGTTGGCGCAGCAGTCGCACTTTCCTCGTCCTCGTTATCAGCGAGTAGCAGCAGATTATCATCTCGGTTTAAATCAGCACTAAGCTTTGAGACAATATCTTTAACCGCTTCATCATTTAACGCTAGCGTGTGACTACCTTCGGTCGAATTTAGGCTATTCTCAGCATCAATAAGGCGCTGTTTTGCTTCTAGTTGATTAAATTGTGCAAATTCAGCAAACAGGTTATCAAGCTGTTTCTGCTTGGCTTGAAGTTGTAGCTGCTCGGTGATGGTCAACTCAGGTTCTTGGGTTAAGGGCTCTTGCATCAATGACTCTTGACCTTGGTTTTCAAGCCCCAGAGCTTCATTTGAAGCTTGATTGCTTGTTTGTAGCTCATCTGAACCGCTAAATGCTTGGTTAGTATTTTCATCACTGAACTGTGAGTTAGTCAGCGCTGTTTCTGACATCGCCAACTGCTCCTGAATAAGGACTTGTGCTGCTAGTCTTTGTTCTAAAATAGCAGCTATCTCAAGTTCATTTTGTTTTGCTTGCTGCTTGATTAACGCCTGCTGATAATTTAAAGCTAAATTATCTCCCGCGTATAAACGTGTCGCTTTAGCTTGTCTTCTTTTTTTACCTTCTTGTCGCCAGCCTAAGTGCAAAAGCGGGGCGTAATTTCGTGAGCGCTTGATACGATTTGCGATAGACTTTAATCGTAAAGAGTCTTGGCTGATCAGGTAAGGCTGGTTGCTTGCCCAAGTTATCTCGCCTTCCTCATCATCACGCCATTGCTCAATACCATTAACTGTTGTCGTTAATTTTTCAATAGGGAAACCATCAATATTAAATGATGCTAATTGCTCATCACTTAGGTTTTGGCTAACAACTTCAGTTGGTATGATACAAATTGGCTTTTTTCTATCTGTAGGATACTGGGTATATGAAGGGATTTCTTTATCTGCGTAAGGATAAACAACTTCGCTAGCTGTTTCTTGGTTGCTTTCATTGTCAGTTTGACTTTGCTGTGATTGTTCTGCCAAATTCTCGTTTTGGTTTTGTAAGCTTGCTTCATCAGTAAGTACAGTAACAGACATAGATGAATCCTGTGTCTGTTGAACAGTGCCTTCTTCTAGTGTTTGGCTAGCTTCTTCGCTAATTTCTTGAGTATCTGTTGCTGAAATAGGTAAGTCTATTTTGCTTAGGTCTACGCCGTACTCAATAGGCTTGGCTTCTTGCTCACAACTTGGCAGAAGTTGCTTCAATGAGGCAATGTTTGGTTGTAAATAAGGCGCTAATAAATCGCGAGCGTTACGTTTTTTTCTACTTAAATCACGAGAGCTAAAGACTTCTTTGTTTTGCGAGCTATTGGTTACGTGCTTAAAGAGGATGACTTCAATTTCAAACCAACGGGCTAATTCTTCCTCAGGCACTTTAGTGTTATCCGAAGCGTGTGAGAATGAGCTAGTAACAAGATATAATGAGGTTAATGCTGTGGTAAAAATTGCAGGGTATTTCATTAAAAGTCCGTATTTATTAAGCGATTTATTGAGCTAAATCTTTCGTTGCATGACTTAATTGCGTTTGAGTTGGGCAACGAAACTATCTGTTTTGTTGCCCAAGTTTAACACTTTAGTTGCTTTGTTGTTAATTGATTTACTGTTAACCATATTCATAAAATAAGTTAACTGGCCTTGATTAACTCATTTAAAACATTAGTAATTAAGGTAAATCGTGCTTGTGCGTCTTCATTGGCTTTAACAAATTTTAACTTGTTTGCACCGGCCATACTGTAAACGTTAGCTTGTTTTTGAATCAAACCAATTATCATCATAGGGTCGACGCTGGTGTTATCACTAAATTCAATGGAACCACCGGTATTACTGGCTTCAATGCGTGATATACCAATGGTTTGTGCTTTTAAGCGCAGTTTCGCAATATGAATTAAGTTTTTTGTTGGTTGCGGTAATAAACCAAATCGGTCAATGAGCTCTACTTGGATATCGTCTAAATCACTTTTGTTTTTGCAGCTGGCAATACGTTTATACAGACTTAAGCGTAAACTGACATCAAAAATGTAATCATCAGGCAGCAGTGCAGGAATACGTAACTCTATTTCTGTTTGCGATGACATCACTTGGTTAAGTGAAAGTTGCTTACCTTCTTTTAAGGCGGCAACGGCTTGGTCGAGCATTTCCATGTACAAGCTAAAACCCACTTGGCTCATTGAGCCTGATTGGTCTTCACCGAGTAACTCACCAGCACCACGTATTTCTAAATCATGAGTCGCTAAAGTAAAACCTGCGCCTAAATCTTCTAATGACGCAATAGCGTCTAAGCGTTTTTTAGCATCCTTGGTGATACGTTTTTCATGGGGGGTTAACAAGTAAGCGTAAGCTTGGTGGTGAGAGCGACCGACACGGCCACGAAGTTGATGCAGTTGTGCTAAACCAAGATGATCGGCTCTATCCATGATAATAGTGTTTGCACTTGGCACATCAATACCTGTTTCAATAATCGTGGTACAAACAATGACATTAAACCTTTGGTGGTAGAAGTCGCTCATAATGCGTTCTAGCTCGCGTTCACGCATTTGACCATGAGCGGTAATAACTCGTGCTTCAGGGACTAGTGCTTGAATATCAGCAGCGGTTTTTTCAATAGAGTCAACATGGTTATGTAAGAAATATACCTGACCACCACGTAAGGTTTCACGTAAAATTGCTTCTCGAATTAGCGCTTCATCACGTTGGCGTACAAAGGTTTTTACCGCTAAACGTTTGGCAGGTGGTGTGGCAATGATAGATAAGTCGCGCATGCCGCCCATTGCCATATTTAATGTTCTAGGAATAGGGGTTGCTGTGAGCGTTAAAATATCTACATTGCTGCGTAGCTGTTTAATTTTTTCTTTTTGTTTAACACCAAATCTATGCTCTTCATCAACAACCAGTAGGCCTAAGTCTTTATATTTAATGCTATTTTGTAAAAGTTTATGGGTGCCAATAAGAATATCAATTTGCCCTGACTCGACCCGGCTAATCACTTCTTTTTGCTCTTTTGCCGTTTTAAAGCGCGATAACACTTCGATAGATACTGGCCAGTTGGCAAACCTATCTCTAAAGTTCTCATAATGCTGTTGGGCGAGTAGGGTGGTTGGCACTAAAATAGCCACTTGCTTATTATCATTAACCGCAACAAAAGCGGCACGCATTGCCACTTCAGTTTTACCAAAACCTACATCGCCACAGACTAACCTGTCCATGGTTTTATGCGATAGCATATCGCCAACAACGGCGCCAATAGCTTGCTTTTGATCGAAGGTTTCTTCAAAACCAAAGCTGTCACTAAATGCTTGGTATTCTTGTTTGTCACGTTTAAAGGTGTGACCGTGATTACTGGCACGCTTCGCGTAAATATCAAGTAAATCGGCAGCCACATCTCTGACTTTTTCAGCCGCTTTTTGCTTTGCTTTACTCCAAGTATCTGTGCCTAATTTGTGCAACGGCGCGTGTTCGCTATCTGCGCCAGAATATCGACCAATTAAGTGTAAAGAAGCAACGGGCACATAAAGCTTGGCTTCATTGGCATAACTTAATACTAAAAATTCAGTGGTTATGCCGCCGTTTTCTATGGTTTGTAAACCTTGATAACGACCAATACCATGTTCGATGTGAACAACAGCTTGTCCAATGGTTAGTTCTGCAAGGTTTTTAAACAGTGCGTCTGCTTGAATATCTTGCGCTTTAGTGCGGCGTCTTGCTTGAGAAACATGATCGCCAAGTAATTCAGCTTCAGTGACTAAAGCAATGGCGTTTTTAGCACTCGCTCCTTTAGCTTGAAAACTAAAGCCTTGGCTTAAGCTATTTACCGTGATGCCAATGGTGTCACTGGCGTTGATAAAGTCTTCAATACAAGCAAATTGTGCCGGTTTAATATTGTCTCGTTCCAGTAACTCTAAAACACTTTCACGTCGTCCTTGGCTTTGGGCAATAAACAGAACTTTGCTCGGTGTTTCTTTGCTCTGGATAAAGTCATTAATTAACTCAAAGGGCTGCTTTAATTTATGGTTAATGGTTAAATCAGGTAAAGCTTTGACATCAAAATAAATTTCACTGCTTTTACTCTTTAGCTCTTGTGTTTCGTCACTGCTTTGCTTTGTTTCAGCGTTTACTTGGGTAGGAATAGTGATTCGATCAAAAGGTTTTAATGCACTGTAAAGATTATCTTGGCTTAAAAATAGCTGCTCGGGCGGTAACAAAGGTCTGGTAGGATCGTAGCGACGGTTTTCATAACGATAATCAATATCGAGCCAATATTGGGCTAGTGAATGCTCAATATCACCACTGATAACAACAAGGGTTGAATCAGTTAAGTAATCGCACAGGGTGTTACTTTTGCCGCTGGCTGCTAACTCTTTTTCATTGTTTTTATCAAAAAACAGTGGCAAATAATATTCTATCCCCGGTGGTAAAATACCGTTACTGACTTTGTGGTATATTGACTCTTTGTGGATATTACCGCTAAATTGCTCACGATATTGGCTTCTAAAGAGATTAATACCTGCCTCATCAATAGGAAATTCATGGGCGGGTAATAGATTAATCTCGGCTATCTGTTCTTTAGAGCGCTGGCTTTCAGGGTCAAAAAGTCTAATTTCATCGATTTCATCATCGAAAAAATCTAACCTAAAGGGCGTTTTACTGCCCATAGGATACAAATCAAGAATTGCACCACGAGCAGAGAATTCGCCATGCTCCATTACTTGCTCAACGTTGCGATAACCATTGGCTTCAAGGGCTTGTCGCATTTGATGTAAATCTTTCTTTTCGCCTTTTTTAATGACTAAACTATTCGCTTCAATGTACTGCTGAGGAGCAAGTTTTTGCACCAAGGTTGTTACAGGCACAATGATAATGCCAGTTTCCATGCGCGATAATTGATATAAAGTGGCAAGACGTTGCGAAATAATGTCTTGATGAGGAGAAAAATTATCATACGGCAAAGTTTCCCAGTCAGGAAACAGGCAAATACTTAACGCATTTTGCGGCGTGTTTTTGGCTAAGCTAAGTAGTTCTTGCTCTCTTTTAATTGCTTCTGGGGTATTACTGGTAACAAGCAAAATGGGTGTTTGAGCACTTTGTGCCGCTTGGTATAAGGCAAGGCTACTACTGCTGCCATGTAAATTATGCCAGCTTTTTTTATCTGGGTTTTTGCCACGGCGTTTTGCCAAAACAGGTGTTAATAGACTACTTGCTTTACTCATGATTTCCTTAGTGTGATATCTGACGATAAATCATTTGGTCGAAACTAATTAACGCTATTCTAATTAAGCTATTAACAAAGCGCTAGTACTTGTCACCACAGATAAGTATTTTTGTTTTTGTTTGTTGGAATAAGCAAGAAATTAGGGTTAAATAGCTGCTAATGTATTCGTTATTTTTGGTAACGGATCTTATCAACTATTTTAGGGATATCTTATGGTTAAAACTAATAACAACATGATCAAACGTATTTTATTTTCAGCTTTAATAGCTGTTAGCTTATCTGCTTGTCAGGCTATACCCACAGGGCAACCGCAAGCACCGGTTTTTGATGAATACATTAATGGCGGAGATATTCTCCCCATCGATAAGATTACTACCATTGATGGCGAAGTGCTGGACCTGCATCAATTAGGCAAACGCAAGCTGGTGGTTTTATTTGCAACATGGTGCACTGATTCAAATAGCTTAATGCTTGCCTTGAATGAATCTTCTGTACTTAAGGATAATAACATTGACGTTGTTGCTATTTCCCGTGAAGAAGATCTTGAAACCATTTCAGCTTGGCGTGACAAGCGTGGTATCACTATTAAATTAGCAACGGATGTAGATCGAAGCATATACAAGCGCTTTGCTTCTGGTGGTATCCCTAGAGTTATTACCGTGGGTGAAAATAACAAAATTATCAAAATGAATTTGGCTGAAGGCCAACAACAATTAGAAAAAATTGTTTGGCAATAAAATCAAATTATTTCAAACAACTAGCCTATATCCCTTGGTTAGATGACTAATTCATGACTTTACAAAGTATAGCTTTGCGCCTAAACCTAGTAATAACTACTGTGTTGTTACTAGGTTTTTTTATGGCAATGCAATAGTGAGTTTTTAACGTATTACTTTACAAGGAATTAAAGATGAAAAATTCAATTAAATACTGCTATACCCCACTTTTCGTTTTGACTTTATCTGTTGCCTTATTGATGAGTGCTTCATTGGCTTTAGCCAAAAGTACAGATGTTAAATCGCTTGAATCCCCGCAAGCTGAATCAATAACCAAGCAGCAAGTGGTAAACCTGAATAAATCGACTTTTGAGCAATTAATTACCTTAAAAGGTGTTGGGCATACTAAAGCTCAAGCCATTATTGTCTATAGGCAACAAGTCGGCTCATTCAAATCAATTGATGAACTTATGGAAGTTAACGGCATAGGTGAGAAAATTGTCCTGCAGAACAAGGCGAGGTTGAGTATTTAATCACTTACTTTGCTATGAGATAAACTTAGAAGCATTGGAGTAACAATAAGGGTTGAGAGTGAAAAGCCAGTTTTATACTGGCTTTTTTGTGTCGAGGCTAAACATAAATCAAATTTGATATTCCTTTTAGGTATAAAAATAATGTTTTATATGTAAAAAGTGTGTGTATTTATAGGATCATTTATGAGATTATTAGGGCATTAATTTCTCATAAAGTTTGTATTAGCAGATGAATTTAACCCATTTAAAAAAACTTGAAGCTGAGTCTATTCATATCTTTCGTGAAGTCGCAGCTGAATTTGATAATCCTGTGATGTTGTATTCTGTCGGTAAAGACTCTGCAGTACTACTTCATTTAGCACGCAAAGCGTTTGCGCCAGGAAAAATTCCTTTCCCATTATTGCATGTTGATACTGACTGGAAATTTAAAGAAATGATTGCCTTTCGTGATCAAATGGCAAAAGACTACGGTTTTGAGCTGTTAGTGCATAAAAACCCTGAAGGTATTGAAATGGGCATAGGTCCATTTACTCATGGTAGTGCTAAACATACTGATGTCATGAAAACTCAAGGCTTGAAGCAAGCACTAAATAAATACGGTTTTGATGCTGCTTTTGGTGGCGCACGTCGTGATGAAGAGAAGTCTCGTGCTAAAGAGCGTGTTTATTCTTTCCGTGATGAAAATCATCGTTGGGATCCAAAGAGTCAGCGTCCAGAGTTATGGAATGTCTACAATGGCAAGGTGAATAAGGGCGAAAGTATCCGTGTTTTCCCATTATCAAACTGGACTGAGCTAGATATTTGGCAATACATTTATTTAGAAAGTATTCCAATTGTGCCGCTTTATTTATCTCAAGAACGTCCTGTGGTAGAGCGTGACGGTACATTGATCATGGTTGATGATGATCGTATGCCAATTGCCGATGACGAAGAAATTCAAATGAAGAGTGTGCGTTTTAGAACTTTAGGCTGTTACCCGCTTACGGGCGCTGTTGAATCAACAGCGGCAACGCTACCTGAAATTATTCAAGAAATGTTATTAACCAAAACTTCTGAGCGCCAAGGCCGTGTCATAGATCACGATAGTGCCGGTTCAATGGAGAAGAAAAAGATGGAAGGTTATTTCTAAGGCCTCATTGAGTTAGCCGTAAATAAACCGTTCAGTTAATAATCTTAATTAAAAAATTACCAGTTTAAGCAGCAACGCCTTTTGGCAACAAGTCTGCTTAATTGTGAAGGAAAAAACATGAGTCACCAATCAGGCTTAATTGAAGATGATATTCAAGCGTATTTAAAGCAACACGAGAACAAAGAGCTAGTTAGGTTTTTAACCTGTGGTAGCGTAGATGATGGTAAGAGTACTCTTATCGGTCGCTTATTGCATGACTCGAAAATGATCTTTGAAGATCAATTAGCTGCTATTGAAAAAGATTCAAAAAAATCAGGTACGACTGGTGAAACTGTCGATTTAGCCTTATTAGTTGACGGTCTGCAATCTGAGCGTGAACAAGGTATTACCATTGATGTTGCTTACCGTTATTTCTCAACAGAGAAACGCAAATTTATTATTGCTGACACACCGGGTCATGAGCAATACACGCGCAATATGGCAACAGGCGCATCTACTTGTGATTTAGCGATTATTTTGATTGATGCTCGTTACGGCGTGCAAACACAAACTCGTCGTCATTCATTTATTTGTTCACTGTTAGGTATTAAGCACATTGTTGTTGCTGTGAACAAAATGGATTTGGTTGATTACTCGCAAGAGCGTTACCAAGAAATCAAAAAAGAATACCGTGATTTTGCCGAAAGTTTAACATTTAATGACGTACGTTTTGTCCCTATGTCGGCGTTAAATGGCGATAACGTAGTTGAAGAAAGTGACAATATGCCTTGGTACCCAGGCGCAACGTTGATGAAGCTTTTAAATACTATTGACGTGAAAGCCCAAGATGAGTTCACTCAGTTACGTTTCCAAGTGCAATATGTCAACCGTCCAAACCTAGATTTCCGTGGTTTTGCTGGCACAATCGCCTCAGGGCATGTGCTAGTTGGCGATACCATTGTTGCTTTGCCTTCAGGTAAAGAAAGTGTGGTAAAAGAGATTGTTACTTTTGATGGTAACCTAGATCGTGCCGATAAAGGCATGGCAGTTACGCTTACCTTAGAAGATGAAATAGATATCAGTCGCGGTGAAATCATCGTTAAAAAAGGTAATTTGCCAACATCGGCGAAAGAGTTTAGTGCAACGGTTGTTTGGATGCATGAAAACGAACTTGAACCTGGTCGTGAGTACTTCATTAAGCATGGTAGCAAAATGACCACAGGTCATGCGCAAAGTATTGCCAGTAAATATGATGTCAATAGCATGGAGAAGCTTGATGCTTCACAACTTGCGGTTAACGATATCGGCACGGTTAACTTTGTTGTCGGTGAGACGCTACATTTTGATGCATACCAAGAAAACCAAGGTACAGGCGCATTTATCATTATTGATAGGTTAAGCAATATTACTGTTGGCGCGGGTATGATAAACCACGCTATCGACGAGCAAACTCATGAGTATTCAGAGTTCGAATTAGAATTTAATACTTTAGTTCGCAAGCACTTCCCACACTGGGGCGCTCGAGATATCACCAAATAAAGTGAACAAGCGCTATTTAATGAGGTCGTTTAAAGTCGTTGAAATGTGACTTTTAACGGCCTTGTTTGTTTTAAATAACTTTTCTTTTACGGACCAGAATAAATGACAATAGAGCAGTGGTTGATGATAGGGGTATTTATTGCCACATTTATCAGCTTAATAAAATACAGCCAAGTACCAGAGCGGGTGTTCTCGGTAACTGTATTACTGTGTCTAGGACTTTCTTTTGTTAACGTTGATGATATTTTAACGAATGCGGTAAACCCTGGGTTAGTTACCTTAGTTTTATTGGTGTTATGTTCTTTTGCTTTTGAGCGCACCAGTATTTTACGCAGGCTCTCTGCCTCTGTTTTTAATGGCTCTAAAGTTAAGTCAACTTTAAGGTTACTGCTTGGAACAGCCTTTGCTTCAGCGTTGATGAGCAATACCGCAGTCGTAGCCACGTTAATTAGTACGGTGAAAAATAATAAGCTGATTAATGCCGGAAAATTACTGCTACCACTTTCTTATGTTGCTATTTTAGGTGGCACACTAACTTTAGTCGGCACCTCAACAAATTTAATTGTAAATAGTTTATTGATTAAACAAGGGCATGAAGGCTTTAGCTTCTTTGACTTTAGTTTAATTGGATTAACCGGTTTGGTTGTTTGTTTAGTGGTTATCATCTGGCGCAGTAAAAGCTTACCCATGTTAGAAGGTGATGAGCTAACCACGAATGATTACTTGTTAGAAGCGGAAGTCGCCTTAAACTCGAGCCTTGTAGGTCAGAGCATTGAAGAAAATGGCTTAAGAAATCTCGACTCGCTATTTTTAGTTGAAATTGTCCGTTGTGGAAAATTAATTTCTCCGGTAACGCCAGATGAAATTGTACAAGCAAAAGATAGACTTATTTTTAGTGGTGACATTTCTAAAGTACTCACTCTTCAACAATTTGATGGTTTAAATTTATTTGCCGAGCAAGATGATTTATTGCGGGATAACTTAACTGAAGTTTTGGTAAAAGCAGATTCAACCATTGCGGGAAAAACATTAAAGAAAGCAGGATTTCGTGCTCGCTTTGATGCTGCCGTTGTCGCGGTTAGACGTGAAGGTTGTGCGTTATCAGGAAAGCTTGGTGATATTGTATTGCAACCGGGTGATTTCTTAGTATTAGCGGTTGGCCAAGACTTTGCCACAAGACCTAATTTATCAAAAAACTTTTATATTTTATCGGGACACCAAGCTGACAATATGTTGAGTGGCTGGCGAGATCATTCTACTGTATGGGGCTTTTTTGCCAGTATTATGGTCTCTATTTCTACACCACTGCCGTTATTGAGCTGCTTGTTTGTCTATCTAGCTTTCCTTATTTTTAGCGGTTCATTGTCAGTCAATGAAATAAAACGTCGTTTTCCGCTTGAAATTTGGATGATAGTACTCGGGGCATTAACCCTAGCAACCGCTATCGAAAACACTGGCCTTGCAGATATGATTGCACAAGATATTGAAGCCTTATTGCAGGGGAAAAGTGTTTACTTGGCGTTTACAGTCATTTTTATCTTAACGATAATAATGACTGAACTTATTACCAATAGTGCCGCTGCCGCCTTAGCATTTCCAGTTGCTTATAATATTGCTTTAGGTTTAGGTGTAGATCCTATGCCATTTATGATGGCGGTTGCTTTTGCCGCTAGTGGTAGTTTTATTAGTCCATATGGCTATCAAACCAATGTCATGGTTTTTAATGCCGGCAATTATCAATTGATTGATTACATTCGTTTTGGTTTACCTATTTCTATTATTTATAGCGCTGCTATGATATTTATTATTCCAATCATTTTTCCCTTTTAACCTTGAGTTTATCGCTAATGAATAAAGCTTCGAATAAAAGCACACCGCTAAAAACTGAGAACACCGTGTGGCACAATCAGCAAATTAATAAAACACAGCGTGCTCGCCTGAAAAACCAGAAACCAGCATTACTTTGGTATACAGGATTAAGTGGCTCAGGGAAGTCGACCGTTGCCAATGCAGTCGATGCTTTATTGTTTAAACTTGCCTGTCATAGCTATCTACTCGATGGGGATAATGTACGTCATGGCCTAAATGGTGATTTAGGGTTTAGTGATGAGGCACGTATTGAAAATATTCGCCGAATTTCTGAAGTGGCTAAGCTGTTTCTTGATGCAGGCTTGATTGTTTCTACCGCTTTTATTTCTCCTTTTGCCAGTGATAGAGCGTTAGCTAAAGCAAAGCTCGAGCCTGGAGCTGTCTCTTATACACATCTCCGAGCCCACGAGACCGTACTAGATCT
>CAJXPG010000060.1 GCA_913057925.1 uncultured Colwellia sp.
TGACTAGGCTAAAGACTACTCGCCGCAATTAAAGCACTTTACTCTCGTTATAAATGGGCGAACAAAATTTAACCGCAAAAGTTCAACAGCCCCTAGTAATCATTACTGATGCCACCATTCGCAAAGCGTGCAATTTATGGTATATTCTTGCCAAATTTTTACCTTTGAAAATATTAAACGCAAATGATGAAATTCCAAGGCAGTCATATCCTATCAGTATCACAATTTGACCGTGATGCTATCGCAAGAATTTTACAAGTTTCTGCACAAATGGCGCCTTATGCTTCACGCCAAAAGCGCTGTCACGTACTTGATGGTGCTATTTTAAGTAACTTGTTTTTCGAACCTAGTACTCGTACCCGTGTAAGTTTTGGTACAGCGTTTAATCTATTAGGCGGCTTTGTCCGTGAAACGGTTGGTCAAGAGAACTCATCATTGAGTAAAGGCGAATCTCTATTTGATACGGCCCAAGTGATCAGTGGCTATTCTGATGTAATAGCGATGCGTCATCCACAAATGCACTCTGTTGAACAATTTGCCCAAGGCAGTACAGTGCCAGTAATAAACGGCGGTGATGGTGCTAACGAGCACCCAACGCAGGCGTTATTGGATTTATTTACCATTCAATCTGAAATGATGCACTTTAATAAAGGCCTAGATGATTTAAACATTGTATTAATGGGCGACCTTAAGCACGGCCGGACAGTCCATTCATTGTCTAAGTTATTAAGCTTATATGATAATGTCAAAGTGACTATGGTTGCACCGCAAGCATTGCAAATGCCTGACAGCGTAATTTCTACATTGAGTGATGCTGGACATGAAATCATTCAAACTGAGAGTATGGCAGGCAACTTGTCTTGTGATGTAATTTACCAAACCAGAATTCAACAAGAGCGTTTTGCCAGTAAGGATGAAGCTGACATGTACCGCGGTCATTTTAGTTTGAATAAAGAGGTCTATAAAAAGTATTGTCAGGAAAATACTGTGATAATGCACCCTTTACCTCGTGACTCTCGCCCTGAAGCTAATGAGCTAGATACCGATCTGAACGACTTGGATAACTTAGCCATATTTAGGCAAGCACAAAATGGGGTATTAGTGCGTATGGCCTTATTTGCCTTAACCTTAGGTGTGGAAGAGCAATTAACGCACTATGAAAAACCAGTAAACTGGTTCACAAATAAAAATACTTAATGATCATTCAAGCTATGACTTTTGCCTTTAACATAAGCTGTTGAAGATCAATTAACCGAAGATAAAAAACCGCTAACATGGCAGTGAAATTAAACGCCTAATGGCAATACCATTTTCAGTATTAAAAACGACTTTTAGAAGAAACAACTATGAATAAATCAGAACAGTTATTTGAACAAGCTCAAAAAATCATCCCTGGTGGCGTAAACTCACCAGTTCGCGCTTTTAATGGTGTTGGCGGTAATCCTTGCTTCATTAAACGTGCTGAAGGTGCTTACATCTATGATGCTGATGATAAAGCTTATATTGATTATGTTGGCTCGTGGGGACCGATGATTTTAGGTCATAACCATCCAGCAATCTTAGATGCTGTGATCAGTACTGCAAAAGATGGTTTAAGTTTTGGTGCACCTACTGAAATTGAAATCACTATGGCCGAAAAGGTACGTGAATTAGTACCGTCAATGGAATGCTTGCGTATGGTTAGCTCTGGTACAGAAGCTACCATGAGTGCGATTCGTTTGGCACGTGGCTATACCGGTCGTGATAAAATTTTAAAGTTTGAAGGTTGTTACCACGGTCACGCCGATTCATTATTAGTGAAAGCAGGCTCAGGCGCGTTAACCATGGGTGTACCTAACTCTCCAGGTATTCCAGCAGATTTTGCTAAGCATACACTGACAGTCAGTTATAACAGCATTGATGAAGTAAAAGAGATTTTTGCTAAATACGCCGATGAAATTGCCTGTGTTATCGTTGAACCTGTTGCTGGCAACATGAACTGTATTCCTCCTGTTGAAGGCTTCCTTGAGGGGTTACGTGAAGTATGTGATCAATACTCAAGCGTATTAATCTTTGATGAAGTGATGACAGGTTTTCGAGTGGCACTAGGTGGTGCTCAAGCGCATTACAACATTAAACCTGACTTAACCACGTTAGGTAAAGTCATCGGTGGTGGCATGCCAGTTGGCGCTTTTGGTGGTAAACAAGAGATTATGGACTTCATTGCTCCGGTAGGTCCTGTTTATCAAGCGGGTACTTTGTCAGGTAACCCTCTTGCCATGTCGGCAGGCTTAGCGTCACTGACTGAACTAGCTAAAGGTGACAAACATGCACAATTAAGCGCTAACACTGAGAAGTTAGCCATGGGCATTAAAGCAGCTGCTGAGCGTAATGGTGTTAGCTTAAGTGTTAACTATGTTGGTGCTATGTTTGGTTTCTTCTTTACTGAAGATAAAAACACCATAACAACCTATGCACAAGCTACTCAATGTGATGCAGAATTGTTTAAACGCTTCTTCCACCTAATGTTAGAGGAAGGTGTTTATCTTGCTCCATCAGCTTATGAAACAGGCTTTTTATCAACAGCTCACACTGATGAAATTATTGAAAAAACCTTAGTTGCTGCTGATAAGTGTTTCGCACAACTTTAATCTCCAGCTATCATCATCGCCATTGATGATAAGACATTCTTAGTTTAAATAAAAAACGCTGTTAGTAATTATACTAACAGCGTTTTTTTAATTAAATTTTATATTTAACCTAAACGAAAAAAGCTATTGGTTGACGATTATGTTGCAGCCAGCAACTCATTTTCCAACCAATTTAAACCATCTTGTCGACCTAGATTTAAGCCATCAAACACTTTTAAATTCCAACCATCAAGTTGGCGCATCGCTGCAATGTCCTCAACTGACTTTGTACCCTCTTTATCATAGGTAATCACAGCAATTGCCTTTAAGTTTTCATGAGAAGCCATATTTAATTTAGCTTCAAACGAAAAATCATAGTCGTTTATTTTATTTATCAATACGGCAAAGTTATTAGGAAATTTTTCAGCAAGAAAATCATTGTATTCTTCAGACATTTCTAATGATACTTCAATACCTTGCCCTACAATTACTTCAGCAACACTTTCATTAAGGATAATAACTTTAGCAAAACTGAGATTATGATTCATAAAACTTACCGTCTACTTAACTAATTGCTCTATCGTTCAATTATTGTACTGCGTACTTTCATAAAAAACAAACAAGCGTTTGAAACCTTTATTTATAAAAACTCATCAAATAATTGTACTTCAACCATCTCACCTGCTGCTAATTTACCTTGCTCACTGGCAAGAATAATAAAACAATTAGCTTTAGCAAGGCTTGATAAAATACCAGAGCCTTGCGAGCCTGTAGATGCAACTACAGTTTCACCTTGCTCATTTACTGATAATATTCCGCGCTGAAAATCCATACGGCCAGGCGACTTCTTCAATGCTGTACTGCACTTAACTTTAATATGAGTACGTTTAAGCGCTTGGGCATTTTGCATCTTGATTAACGCAACTAACGCTAACTGATGAAAGGTTACCAGTGCTGATACAGGGTTCCCCGGCAAGCCAAAGAAGACACTATTTTTTAGCTTACCAAAAGCAAAGGGTTTACCCGGTTTCATCGCTATTTTCCAAAAAGCTATTTCACCCAAATCATCTAAAACAGTTTTAGTATAATCAGCATCACCCACCGAAACACCACCTGAAGAAATCACCGCATCGGCTTGTTCATCTGCACTAACAAAAGCTGCGGTAATTGCAGCTAAGTCATCTCCAATGATGCCAAAGTTAATCACTTCAACATGTAATTTGTTTAGCATTGCTGCAAGCACAAAACTATTAGACTCATAAATATCGCCTGACTCTAATGCTTGGCCAGGGAGCTTTAGCTCATCACCAGTGGCAATTAGCGCAACTTTCAATTTTCTAAACACTTTAACTTCTGCAACACCTAAAGAGGCTAACACCCCGATATCTACCGCGGTAATTCGATGCCCTTGTTGTAATACTTGTTGGTTTATTTGAATATCTTCACCGGCATTACGAACATGAGAGCCAAAAGTCTTCTCTTGTAAGAAACTGATCTGTTCACCTGCAACTGAGACATTTTCTTGCATTTCAACTGAATCGCAGCCTGCCGGCATTTTTGCGCCAGTCATAATGCGTATACACTCTCCTGCATTACATTCGCCCTGAAAAGGCGCACCCGCCATAGATCGGCCAACAAGCTTCAAGGTTTTACTCGCTGATAAGCTATTAATAGCAAACGCATATCCATCCATCGCTGAATTATCATGTGGTGGCACGTTTAACGGGCTAGCGATGTCTTGTGCTAAGACATAATTCATTGACTGCGCTATTGGCAAGGTCAAGGTTTCGGTAATAGGAGATACTTGCGCTAACATTTGGCTTAACGCTTCATTAAAGGGTTTGAGCCCTGGAGCCGAACAACAATCTGACATAAAAACTCGCTTAAATACTTATCCTAGGAAATTGTAGTAAATTTCACGCTAAACTTGGCTAATTTGCAAGCGCTAGTAATGAAAAACATCAACAGCCACTAGTATCGCTTAAATAACCATATAACTAATAGTGATTTAACTAGTGCTTTATTGATTGTGATCAACATAGTGGTCCGCAAAAAAAATTACCATCTCGCCATCAGAGTAATATATACTGAAATTAGACCAGAATTATATTTATTACACCGAGCTACCACAGCTAATATCGCTTTATTTTTTAGGCTAGAAGAGGGCCAACACTAAAAGCAATAATGTTGTGATATGCCGTAACTAAATCAATGTTTTTATTAATTTTTTAGTTACCAGGGTTAACAAGGAAACGCGTTAGCCTCCCTACATTTGGAAAGGTGATATGTTAACAGACAACTTTGGCCGTAGGTTTTCGTACCTGCGCCTATCTATTACTGACGTTTGCAATTTTAGCTGCAATTACTGTTTACCTGATGGCTATCAGTGTGATCAGCCGCGTGATTTTTTATCACTATGTGAAATCAAACGTCTGACAAAAGCTTTCGCTCAGCTGGGTACAGAGAAGATTCGTATTACTGGCGGTGAGCCAGCATTACGTAAAGACTTACCCGAAATCATTCAAATTTGTAAGCAAACTCAAGGCATCAAAAAAGTTGCGATTACCAGTAATGGCTTCAAACTTACCGAGCATTTACCGCAATGGTTAGATGCCGGTATTGATGCCATTAATATCAGTATCGATAGTTTAGATCCACGTCAATTTCATGCTATTACTGGGCACGATAAACTGACTACGATTTTAGATGGCATCGATATGGGTTTAGCTGATGGTCGAGCTTCGATCAAAGTAAACACTGTTCTTATGCGCCAATACAGCGGCAAAGATATCCAAAGCTATCTTGATTGGATTAAAGACACTCCGGTGACTTTACGCTTTATCGAATTAATGCAAACAGGTGATAACCAAGAATTCTTTGATGCCCAGCATGTTCAAGGTTCACGTATCAAACAAAACTTAATTCTTGCGGGTTGGTTACCAGTTATTCAAACTAAATCAGCAGGCCCAGCACAAGAGTTTTATCACCCTGATTACCAAGGTAAAGTTGGCTTAATCATGCCTTACTCCAAAGACTTCTGTAGTAGCTGTAACCGCCTACGCGTGAGTTCTAGCGGTAAACTACATTTATGTTTATTTGGTGAAGAAGGCTTATCCTTACGCGAAGAAATGCAAAGTGATGATATCGAGCCATTACAAGCGAGAGTGTTATCATTATTAGGTGATAAAAAAGCTACCCATTACTTGCATGACAAGTTAACGGGTGCCACAAAACATTTAGCAATGCTAGGTGGTTAGAAGATGCAACATAAGCCAGTAGACTGTTTAGGTGTTGTGTTAGCAGGTGGATTATCTACTCGCATGGGCCAAGATAAGGCCAAACTATCGCGTCTAAGCCGGGTGAACCCTTCACCTGCAAGCAATATGCTTGATTATTCAAGTCAATTACTAACGGATTCAGGTATTAAGCAAGTCGTCATTAGTGGCGATAATTACCAAATTCCAGATAAAGTCGCAAAGTCAGGTCCGGTTGGTGGTATCTATAGTGTTTTGAGTTACTACCCAGAGCATTTACAGCCAAAGTCTTTATTGATTTTACCGGTAGATTTACCATTAATGACTTCACAGTCGTTAGCTGAACTACGTTTAAAAGGTGAGCTAAGTAATAAGGCTACTTATTTCCAAGACAGTAATCGGCAAGCACATCACATCCCATTATATTTACCAAACAACGTGCTATTACAACTATTTTTACAACAAGCATTTATGCCAGAAAACATAGACAGTCGCGTTGAACATAACAAAAAAAATGCTAAAAATGGCCCTTCAGTCAGAGCAATGCTCCAACAAGTTCCGCATCAAGCCATCACCTGCAGCAATAGTAATACGCTATTTAATACCAATACGCCACAAGAGTGGCAGCAAGCGCAGAAACAATTTTAATTAAAAAAAATTTAGTAAAGGATAAACCTATGTCAGCACATGGCGGCACACAATTCATACCCTTAAATATTGCAGTATTGACCGTTTCAGATACGCGTACTGAAGAAAATGATACTTCAGGCCAAGCCTTAGTTGAGCGCTTAACAACGTCAGGTCACAACTTGGCGGATAAGGCCATTGTCATTGATGATGTGTATCAGCTGCGCGCACAAGTATCAAAATGGATTGCCGATGAAAATATTCACGCCATTATTTCTACCGGCGGTACCGGTTTTACTGAGCGAGATAATACCCCTGAAGCATTGATGCCGTTATTTGATAAAGCGGTTGAAGGTTTTGGTGAGGTTTTTCGTCATGTGTCATTAATTGAAATTGGTACATCAACTATTCAATCTCGTGCATTTGGCGGAATTGCCAATAAAACGGTAGTGCTGTGTGTTCCAGGCTCAACCAACGCCTGTAAAACAGCTTGGGATAAAGTTATTAAAGAACAATTAGATGCCAGTCATCGTCCATGTAACTTTGTGCCACACCTTAATATTCAAGCCGAGCAATGCGAGACGCGTAGCTAATGACAGATACAACAAATAATACCTCAGATGTCACACCAGAGTTAAGTCACCTTAACCAACAAGGTGAAGCGAATATGGTGGATGTTACTGAAAAAGCGATGACATCACGTACCGCCACAGCGCAAGGTTTTATTAAAATGAACCGCGCAACCTTTGAGTTAATTACCACAGGTAAACACAAAAAAGGCGATGTTTTCGCAGTCGCGCGCATTGCCGGTATCCAAGCCGCGAAAAAATGCAGTGACTTAATTCCACTATGTCACCCGCTGATGCTTAGTAAAGTGCAAGTTGATTTCACCCTTGATAGTGAAAACTCACAAGTACAAGTGAATAGCTTATGTCGCTTAACCGGTCAAACCGGCGTAGAAATGGAAGCGTTAACTGCAGTTTCTGTCGCATGTTTAACCTTATTTGATATGTGTAAAGCTGCTGATCCGGCAATGAAAATTCATAATATCGAGGTACTGACCAAAGAAGGTGGTAAATCAGGTCATTGGCAAGCGCCATCAGCTTAACGAATAAAGAGTTCAAAGAGAAATACTATGATTAAGATTGTTTTTTTTGCTGCGCTGCGCGAACAGCTAGATTGCGCTGAGATGTCATTAGCAAGTGAAGGTGTCAAAAACATTAATGATATCAAGCTTAAATTAAGTGATAACAGCGAGCAATGGCAGCAAGTATTTAGTAATGCCTCACTTTTATCAGCTGTTAACCATGATATGGTTGATGGTGAACACCCAGTAAAACCTGGTGATGAAGTGGCCTTTTTCCCGCCGGTTACGGGTGGTTAACTCATGGGTAATCAAGACAGTAGCACTTCTAGTCAAAGCGCAGAGATTTCTATTCAAACCGCTGATTATAGTTTAGCTGATGAAGTAGCATTACTTGAACAGGGTAACTTAACTGACGGCGCAGTGGTTACTTTTACCGGCAGGGTTAGAAATAACAATAATGGCAATACTGTTACCACGCTAACTTTAGAGCACTATCCTGGCATGACTGAAAAGTCACTCGCGAAAATAATCCTGCAAGCAAGAGAGCGCTGGAATATTGGTAGAGTTAAAGTAATACATAGAGTTGGTGAACTTAATATTGGCGATCAAATAGTTTTTGTTGGCGTCACCAGTAAACACAGACAAGATGCTTTCGCTGCCAATGAATTCATCATGGATTACCTCAAAGTAAAAGCGCCCTTTTGGAAAAAAGAGCGAATAATCAGTGAAGGTCAAAGCGCTGAGAGCTGGCTAGACGCAAAAGATAGTGATACCGACAAAGCTGAACTTTGGAGCTAGCGTGTTACGGCTTTTTTTAATCTCATTGCTGTGCTTTAGTCTTTACTCAATGTCAGCGGTTGCCAACCAACAAGAGCGCAGTAAACCTCTCAGAATTGCCGTTGCCGCCAACTTCACTCCGGTGTTAAAAGTACTACTGAGCGATTTCACTGCGCAAACGGGCATTAAAAGTCAGATTATCAGTGGCGCAAGTGGTGCAATGTTTTTACAAATTAAGCATGGTGCCCCGTTTGATGTTTTCCTCAGTGCTGACAGTCGCCGCCCTAAAGAGCTCGAAAAAATAGGGTTCACTTTGGCTAATAGTCGCCGAACTTACGCCACAGGGCAGTTAGCTTTATACTCCTCTACCCTGCAGTCACTCGAGCAACTATCCCCTAAGCCAGGGCAAGGAGCAGAACAAATATCAGAGCAATACTTTGCCATTGCCAATCCTGATATCGCCCCTTATGGTAAAGCTGCCAAAGAAGCATTGATCCATTTAGGTTTATGGCAAAGTTACCAAGATAAATTAATTAAAGGCATTAATATTGGACAAACCTTTAGCCAAATTCGAAGCAAAGCCGTAAATAGTGGCTTAGTGGCTAATAGTCAGTTAGTGTTAAATAACTTATCTGGTGTCATTATTCCCAGTACTTATCATCAACCCATTGAGCAACAATTAGTGATAATGAAAGCAAGTAATAATCAGTTAGCGGCGAAAAAGTTTGCTGACTTTTTACTTTCTGAAAAAAACCAAGCGATCATTGTGAGTTATGGTTACGCACAAGCGAAACAGGCAAGCGAGTAAGATGATAAATTCTGACTTACAAGCCCTCATTACCACATTGCAAATGGCTGGTTTAACGACAATTATTTTATTAATTATCGGTACACCGCTCGCGTGGTATCTTGCCAAGATGACCAGCCGATTTAAGGTGGTGATTGAAGCAATAGTCGCTTTACCGCTAGTATTACCGCCGACAGTACTTGGTTTTTATTTGCTGATAGCTTTCTCACCTGAACACCTGCCTGGGCAACTTTGGCAACAAGCGACTGGCCAACAACTGGCGTTTAGTTTTTCTGCCATTGTCATTGGCTCAGTTTTATACTCATTGCCTTTTGTGGTGCAACCGCTACAAAAGGCTTTTGAACAATTAGGTGATTCATTATTAGAAGCAGGTGCTTTACTTGGCGCTGGCCCGATTGATAGATTTTTTTCCATTGTTTTTCCGTTAACTAAAGCCAGTTTTATAACCGCTGCCAGCTTGGGTTTCGCCCATACCGTCGGTGAGTTTGGCGTAATATTAATGATTGGCGGCAATATTCCTGGGGAAACACGAGTTTTATCGATAGCATTATTTGACCATGTAGAGGCATTTGATTACGCGCGTGCACACGTACTTTCCATCAGTTTATTGATTGGTTCAATGTTATTACTGGCAGCTATTTACTGGTTAAACTTACCGAAAAGAAACCTTAAAAATAAAGTCATGAGAAAAAATAGTATGGAGCACCATGCTAATGACTAAATTGCCGATAAGTAAAACACACCAAGCAGCAACACAGCTAGATATAGATGTTAGTATCAGTTTTCAGCAATTCGATTTAACCATTAAACAAGCCATTCCGTTAAAAGGCATCACAGGTATTTTTGGTCACTCTGCTTCGGGAAAATCAACATTACTCAGGGCTATTGCCGGATTAGAAAAATCACTAGCAGGACATATCAAACTCGGTGATAAATACTTAGCACATAGCAAAGAAAATTTATGCCTCAAACCGGAAGAACGTAATGTTGGCTTGGTTTTTCAAAACAGTCGTTTGTTCAATCATTTAACGGTACTTGGCAATTTAGAATATGCCACTAAGCGCTGTCAAAATAGACAACTTAACTTAAATGAAGTGATTGAATTAACTGAATTATCAGAATTACTTGCACACCAAGTTAGTGAACTTTCTGGTGGGCAACAACAAAGAGTCGCTTTAGCAAGAGCCATACTAGCCGAGCCAAAATTATTATTACTCGATGAGCCGTTAAGCGCTTTAGATAGGCAAAGTAAATCTGCTTTATTGAAAATGATGCTTAATGTCCAGCAAAAGCTTAAATTACCTATGCTCTACGTAAGCCATTCGTTAGATGAGTTGCAGCAAGTGTGTGATAATCTATTAGTCATGTCTAAGGGCGAGGTAGTCAGCTTTGGTAACATCCACAAGGTTATCCATAAACTCAATAGCATTGATGATAGTGAAATAATTCATCAACAAACCAGTTTGTCATTACCGATCAAGGGTTTTAACAATGGCCATGATTTAACCACCTTGTCATTAAATGCTGAACAAGATATTTATTTAATCTGTGACCAAGCTTTTCAGCATCAAACCCAATTGCGCTGTTTTATATTAGCCAGTGATATCAGTATTTCATTAACCGAACCGAGCGATAGTTCAATCGTTAATCATCTGCTTGGTACTATCAGGCAAATGAACCATCAAAAACATAATGTTTTACTGACGGTTAATTGCGGCTCACAAGATTTTTATGTCACCATCAGCGCCTTTTCACAAAAAAGGTTATCATTGAGCCCGCGCCAGCAGGTATATTTGCAATTTAAAGCCGGTGCCGTGCGTACCTTTATTCATTAATTATATTAAAAAAGCTAGGGATCCTTGTGTTAAGCAATCAAGAGCAACTGAGATATTCTCGTCAGATCATGTTGGATAAAGTGGGTAATGAAGGGCAAGTGGCATTACGAAATGCCAAAGTACTCATCCTTGGTGTTGGTGGCTTAGGTAATCCGGCTAGCTTATATTTAGCGGCAGCTGGTGTTGGCACCTTGTATATCGCTGATGGTGATAATATTGAATTGAGTAACTTGCCTCGACAAATATTATTTAGTGAAGATAATATTAATGAAAATAAGGCAGATGCCGCTGCAGAAAAATTACAACAACAGTTCCCAGACGTTACGGTTGAAGCTGTTGATGAAATGCTTGATAAAGAGTTGTGCGATTACTATTTGCCACAAGTTGACTTGGTGCTCGATTGCTCTGATAACATCCAAACGCGCTACTTAATTAATCAAGCTTGTGTAGAACATAAGGTGCCGCTAATTGTTGGCGCTGCTACAGGGTTTGATGGTCAGCAATTAACCGTAGACCCGCGCGATGAAACTAGCGCTTGTTACCACTGCCTGTTTCCTGCCTCAGAAAAGGCACCTGCAAATAACTGCCAAACCATCGGTATCATTGGGCCTGTATTAGCCATGATCGCCGGTATGCAAAGCTTACAAGCGATTAAACTATTAACGGGCAACCCAGTGCAAATTAATCAATTGAATTTACTCGATGGTTTGGCAAATAAGTGGCAGCAATTTACCATGAAAAAACAAATAAACTGTCCTGTCTGTAACTCAAACAGTCACTAGATACACTCCCTAAAATTTATGAGCTAGAACAATTGAGCATAGCTGTTTGAATTTTTTTGACTTATCATGCAATCACTCTCACGTACTTAAGGTTTAACAAGTGGACTACGGACAAGCTAAATTCTCCCTCAGTGATTGGCACATAGATCCACAGCAAAACACCTTAATTAACAGCAACAATACTAACAAGATTGAAAAACGCTTGATTCGTGTCTTAGTGGTGCTGGCAAATAATGCCGAGACTGTTGTCACAAAGGAACAGTTATTACAGCAAGTATGGCAAGGCAAAGTGGTTTCAGATGAAACAATCTCTGTTGCTATTAGTAAACTACGTAAAGCTTTAGGTTGTAGTGCCAAACAACCAAGCTATATAGAAACCATTTCTGGTGTTGGCTTTCGCTTATTGGTAAAGCCACAAAGTGACATTCCTACAGCATCATCTTTAAATACAGATACCCAACAAGAAACTAAACGTAGCAAACGCAACAACTCCTCTTGGTATACATCATCATTTACTTTCTCTGCTGTTATTGCCGTTTTTATATTATTTTTTGTTTATCAAATAGCTGCAACTTTAGACGCAGAGAAAAGCAAACCCGATGAACAGATAGTTAATAATGAGACTTACGCGAAAGCATTGTTCTTACTCCAGCAAGGAATAAAGGGTATACGCCAAGCTGAAATATTATTAAGCAAACTTAATCAACAACAACCGAGTAATGCCCTAGTACTAAATGCCCTAGGCAAGGCTATATATTTTCAGCAGTGGCACACCAAGCCTGAGCAACTTGAACAATTAATTAACAGCGCAGAAGCTTTATTTCTTCGGGCAATAACAATAAATCCTGATCTTGGAGATGCTTACTTACAGTTGGCGCTTATCAATATGATACACAAGCGCAATTTTACACTAGCTGAAAAATACTTTGTTAACAGCATTGCCCTTAACCCTGAACAAGTGGTTACGCATATTGAATATGCCAGTATGCTACTTAGCCAGCGTCGTTTTGCAGAAGCAGTTCACCATAATAAAATTGCGCAATCCATCGATCCAAAACACTATTCCTCAGCAACAATCGAATGGATTTACAATATGGCTGAGCAGTATCAACTAGCAGAAAAAGAATTAGCTAAACTGTTTACCATTGACCCCGACTCTGCCATTTATAACACGTCGGCTTTGAGGTTAGCCGAAAGCCAAGGCGATGAAGTCCGCGCCTATATTTACTATAAAAAAGCTTTTGTTCACGCTGGTTACAACCAAGCAGAATTGCAACAAGCACAATCAGCATTCGAGCAAGGTGGATTAAAGCAATTAAATTACTGGCTTGCAAATATCAAAAAAGAACAAGGCGATATTGGCCAATATATTCCGCCCGTTGCTACTGCTCGTTACCATATTGGCGCTGGTGAGTATGATAAAGCACTGACTTTACTAGAGCAGGCTCATGCCGAGCAAAATATGCTCACATTGTGGTTCAATTCTGATCCTAAATACACCCCGTTAAGAACACTTCCACGCTTTAAAGAGTTAATCAAAAGTATCGAAAAAACAATGGATTAAGAAGCTTTAACTTTTCTTAAGCTTTTCTTTAGGCTTTCTTCAAGCCCCAGGTAGGCTTTTCTCTTATGGTTAGTTTGCTATTTACAGCTTTACTTAAAACTAATTATTAACAGAGAGAAAAATGAATAAAATAATCATTCCAACGCTAATTTTATTGGCAAGCACTTTGTCTGCTTGCGGTGGCTCATCTTCTGAGACTCCAGCGCCAGAACCGGTAACACCAGCCCCTAAATCAACAGAGAATACTGCAACACTTGAATCCTACACGTGGTCATTTGATGCTGGCTCTGCAATCAAGTCTACCGCAGCTTTATCAGAGGCCTCAGTGTTTTTCGCCACAGATAAAGGCATAGTTTATGGTCTGAACACCAGTGATGGTAGCCAAATGTGGCAACGAGACATTGGCAGCAAGGTATCAGGAACATTGTTATATGCTGAAAATACGGTGCTTTTTTTAAGTATTGATGGTGTTTTTCATGCACTTAACGCTGAAAATGGTGATACACGCTGGAATGTCGCCACTGCCGGTGAGTCACTTATGGATCAATGGGATTATCATACTAATAGCGCTATATTTCAAAATAACACTGTCTATTTTGCCTCTAAAAGCGGCGTTGTTTATGCACTAAATATCAGTGATGGTAGCGAGATTTGGTCGTATAATTTAAATGAAAAGCTACGTGGCATGCCATACATCAATAATGAAACACTTTATGTAAGCAGTGAAAAAGGCATTTTTAGCATTAACATTACTGATGGAAACGAGAACTGGTATGTAGCGAATGAAATGCCAAGCTCACCCGCTGTTGATTCAAATGTACTGGCAGTTGGTTCAAGATCAGGTTTAATCACTGGCTATAACGCCAATACAGGGCAAAAGGTTTGGTCACTGTCTCATGGCACTAGCTGGGTAACTGGTGAAGCGCTGGCACACAATGGTGCATTTTATATTGGTAGTTCAGACGATACAAAATTTGAATCTATTGACGCTAAAACCGGTGAGCTTAATTGGTCTGTTGGTTCTGGAAAAAATGTTTTCTCTAAGCCGCTAATTGCAAATGATATAATCTATATGACTTCTGCTGACGCATATAGCTCACCGGGAGCGGGCTATATCAAAGCTTTTGACCTTGCTGGTACGCCTCTATGGAGTTTAGCGGGTAGCAACTTCACAGGCTCAGTTGTAAACAATGAAACTTCACTGTTCATTGGAAGTGATGATGGTTTCTTCTACGCCATATCGCTAACTCAAGAATAGCTAGCTTACCTGCTACATCGAGCTATGTGAGTTAATTAGAAGCTCCCCAAGGTAAACTGGCAATCGGCACTGCTAAATACCATGGCAGTGCCGTTTTTTGTTGCTTGCTCTTGAACAATATCTGCCCATTGATAAAAAACATTACGATGTACTTTTGCCGTTAGATTACGCCTGACAGTAACATATGGCTCTCCAGCCTCGTTTAATTCAATGGGGTGCTCAGCATCAAGAATAAACTCATCACCAAGATTAGTACTAACTTGCATAATACTTTCTTGCTGATCTAACCAATGCCAATGAGTCAAAACAAAGGGGGCATCTTCAACCTTAATTTTTACCTTTTCAACTGGAGTAATTAAAAAATACTCGCTAACACCTTTGTTTACTTCTTTAATAAGCACCGAGGCAAACATCCTTGCCAGCGGTAAACGTTTGATTAAATCGCCTTCATGATACCAATCACCGTTGGCTTTTATTTCAATATCAATTTCACCACAGTACGGCGGATTCCAAGATTCTACAGGTGGTAATTTCTTATCTTGGTTGGCAAGTTGCTCAGTTATTTTATCTAAAGACATATCTATTTATTTTGCTAATAAAATGTAAAGGAGTAAATGTCAGTATAAATTATTCGCCAATATAAAGAGTAAATGAATGTGCTTTATCTGGAGAAATTCTTTATCGCTCTGCTGAAACAGGCATTATTTAAGCAAAATAGCGCATTTATAAAAGTAAAAAACCTGTCTTCCGTCTTCTATAAAGCTAATTTATGCAAAAAGCGACCAACGGCACTTATTCAACGTTAAGTTAATTTGATTATAGCTAATAACATGCTAACTTATTCTAGATACATTTTTTTAACATTTATCCCAATAATAGATTTTACTTTAACTAAGTAGCATGTCTTAAATCATCATGGTAAATGTTTTCTCAAGGAAAGGACCTTATGTCACTAACACTCTCTAAAACTAAACTTAGCTTGCTGGTATCCTCAGCACTGCTAATCGCAGCCTGTAGCAATCAATCTAACGAAGTAACTAATATGGCCGACTTATCAGCACCTGTTGCAAAAAAAGTACCTCACAAAATGGTTATTCATGATCATACCCGCGTGGATGATTATTACTGGATGCGTGACGATAGCCGCACTAACCCTGAAATATTAGCGCATTTAGAAGCTGAAAATGATTACACCGAAGCGCAGCTAAAACATACTGAAGCGATGCAAGAGACAATCTTTCAAGAGATCAAAGGCCGCATTGAGAAAGATGATAACTCAGTGCCTGTTAAAGAAGGTAATTACTATTATTCTCGTCAAATGCAGGGCGAAAATGAGTACCCTATTCATGTCAGATCGACCGATTTCAAAGGCAGCAACCTTGAAGTATTACTCGACGTTAATGAGCTAGCGAAAGCCCATGAATATTACAATGCTACAGGTCTTAGAGTTAGCCCTGATTCGAAAATTCTTGCTTACGGAGAAGATACCGTTAGTCGCCGAGTTTATACGGTACAGTTTAAAGATTTAGCCACAGGTCAATTATTAGCTGACAAACTAGAAGGTACCAGTGGTGGTATTGAATGGGGTAATGACAATAAAACCGTTTATTACATCAAAAAAGATCCACAAACCTTACTAGGAAATAAAGTATTTCGTCATACGCTAGGCACACCGCAAGCTGATGACCAAATGGTCTACGAAGAGAAAAATAAAGCTTACTATATGGGGCTGAGTAAGTCTAAAGACGGTAGCAGTGTCTTCATTTGGCATGCAAGCACTGAAGCCAAAGGTGTATCAGTCATTGATGCCAATAATGCTAAAGATATGCCAAAGCGATTCATCGAGCGAGAAGAAGGCCATGAATACTCAATCTCAAAATTTAACGATTGGTTCTACATCAGTACTAATTGGCAGGCCACTAATTTCCGCCTAATGAAGGTGCATCAGAAACATTTAGGTGATAAAACTAAATGGCAAGATGTCATTGCCGCTAACGATGCGGTGAAGTTAGAAGACTATGAGTTATTTAACGACCATTTAGTGTATCAACAGCGTGAAAATGGTATTAGTCGAGTGACTATTCAGCAGTTATCAACAGGTCAAAAGCAGCAACTTAGCTTTAACGATAGTGCTTACAGCTTACAATTATACGGTAATAATGAATTAGACAACCCAGCATTACGCCTTTACTACGCAAGCTTTACTACGCCTGGCACACACTATGATGTAGACCTTAATAGTTTCAATAAAACTGAATTAAAACAAACTAAAGTATTAGGTGACTTTGATAGTAAAAACTATGCTTCCGAGCGTATTTTTATCAAAGCACGTGATGGTAAAAAGGTACCTGTATCAATTGTTTATCGTAAAGATAAATTCAAAAAAGACGGCACTAACCCATTATATCAATATGCTTACGGCTCATACGGTTCAACTATTGACCCATACTTTTCAGTAAGTCGTTTAAGCTTACTTGATCGTGGCTTTGTTTATGCGCTAGCGCATATCCGCGGCTCACAAATGCTTGGTCGCCCTTGGTATGAAGACGGTAAAAAGCTTAATAAAATGAATACCTTTACTGATTTCATCGACGTTACTAAAGACTTAACAGCGCAAGGCTACGGTGATGAAAAGAATGTCTTCGCTGCAGGTGGTAGTGCTGGTGGTTTATTAATGGGGGCGGTAATGAATATGGCACCTGAACTTTATAAAGGTATTGCAGCTGCGGTTCCTTTTGTTGATGTCGTAACTACGATGTTAGATGAAAGTATTCCACTGACTACTAATGAGTTCAAAGAATGGGGTAACCCAAAAGATAAACCATATTACGATTATATGTTGTCTTACTCACCTTATGACCAAGTCAAAGCACAAGACTACCCTAACGTGTTGGTAACTACAGGTTTACATGACTCACAAGTACAGTACTTTGAGCCAATGAAATGGGTTGCTAAGTTGCGTGATTATAAAACTGATGACAATGTTTTATTATTTAAAACTGACATGGAAGCCGGACATGGTGGCGCATCAGGTCGCTTTAAACGCATTCATGAAACAGCATTAGAATATAGCTTCTTTATTGATTTAGCTGCTAAAGGCTAAGTATCAACCTTCATTAAACACCCTCAGTTTGATTCAAAACTGAGGGTGTTTAATTATTCCTCAAGCAATACTCACCAGTCAGATTTACTAGCCTTTTCACGTGAAGTCCTGTTTTACTTTACTTCGAGCCCTATAGAACATTTGTTCTGTAAACTTATGTAAAAGCTATATAACCTTAGCTCAAGTTTGATTACACTAAGTTTAGATAAATTTTTCTAACTGAGTTTACCCCTTATGACAGGTAGATTTAAATCACTGCTTCCTGCATTTTCCTCGCTATTTTTACTGGCATGTAGCAATACCTCCGAAATAGATGAAAATATACAAAACTTATCATTGCCAGAGCATTGGCAGGAAAGTAAACAAGCGTTAGCTGTTGAGAACAACTGGTTAGTACAACTTGATAATGCTCAAGTGCAGCTACTAGTCAAAAAAGCATTAGCCGCTAACCATCAATTTTCCATTCAAGCTTATAACTTAGCTATAGCAGAACAGCAGCTTGTTGTTTCTGGTAGTAAGCTTTGGCCTGAACTCGACCTTGCCTTTCGTGCGGGTCGCAATAAAGACAATCAAACCGAAAAATATAGCAACAGCAATTCTATTAATTTGAACTTAAGTTATGAAGTCGACATTTGGGGAAAACTCTCCGCGGCAGATCAGCTTAGTAATTATAATTACCTCGCGCAAAAAGCGAGCTTTGAACAATACAGGCAACAATTGGTGGTTAATGTTGTAGCAACGTGGTTTAAAGTGATTGAGGCAGATAAGCTGCTGAAGTTATACCTTAACCGTGTTGACAATGCCCAGCAAAACTTAACGATAATTGAAGCAGGCTATCACTCAGGGCTTTCTTCAGCGTTAGATGTTTATTTAACACGAAACGACTTAAACAATGAGTTAACCCGTGTGTCAGAACAAAAAACTGAGAAAACCCGCGTAATACGTCAACTTGAACGCCTGATTGGAGAATATCCCAAAGGTGAGCTTTTAGTGAATGCAAACCTACCGTTATTAACCAGTGAAATCCCGGTCGGTTTACCTTCCGAGTTGATTAGCAGAAAGCCTGAATTAAAAGCCAGTTGGTATCAATTATTATCAAAAGATGCCGGTTTAGCCTATGCCCATAAGCAGCGGTTTCCTAGCATAGTTTTATCTGGCTCGGTCGGCGACTCTACTGCAGATATTGGCGACTTACTTTCAGGTTCATCTCTTGCTTGGTCATTGCTTGGTAGTGTAAGCGCACCTATTTTTAATGCCGGTCGTTTAAAAGCCAATGAAGAGAAAGCACGCCTAGAATTGAAACAAGGCGAGCAACTGTACTTAGACAATTTATACAATGCTTTTAGTGACGTTGAAAATGCTATTACCGCGGAAAAAGGTTTAAAACAAAGCTATGACACTATGCTCGAAGCACAAGAAAATGCCAAAATTGCTGCCAATTTATCTTTTGAACAATACCAAAGTGGCTTAGTGAGCTACACCACGGTACTAGATGCGCAAAAACGTTCTTATGACGCACAAAGCACCCTCATCAAGATAAAAAGCCAGCTCATTGCTAATCGAATTAATTTACACCTTTCTCTAGGGGGCGATTTCAGCACACCGTCACTTGCCTCATCACCAGCACCAAAGGCCGAATAATCATGTCCAATGCGTTAAAATTAAAAAAAATTATCCTGCCAGTCACTATCATACTGATAACGATTGCCTTAATGATGGTGATCTTTAAAAATCCACCGAAAAGTCAGCGTTCCAAGCCTTCAAAAGCGCCACAGATGACAGTAGCAACCACCACAATTACCCCCCAGACTTATCAAGTAATGGTGCAAAGTTTTGGTACAGTGAAACCCAGAACACAAAGTGTGTTATTTGCCCAAGTATCAGGACAAATAAACTATGTTAGTAAACAATTCAGAGATGGTGGTTTTTTTGAAGAAGGTGACATATTAATTAAGCTAGACGATAGAGACCATCGTGCAGAAGTTAAAATAGCACAAGCTAGTTTAGTATCTGCACAACAAACCTTGCAGGAGGAAGGCGCAAGAGTAAGGCAAGCAGAAGCTGATTGGCAACGCCTTGGTAATGGTAAAGCGCCGAGTGCTTTAGTACTTCGTCAACCTCAATTTGAAGCGGCAAAAGCGCAGGTTTTATCTGCTGAAGCATTACTTGATAAGGTAAAATTGTCATTAGAGCGAACTAAAATAGTCGCTCCTTATGCAGGCCGAATTTTAAAGAAAAATGTCGATATTGGCCAAGTTATCTCAAGTAATACGCAATTGGCTGATATCTTCGCCGTTGATTATGTCGAGATCCGATTGCCGATTAAAAATAAAGATCTTCCGCTAATGAAGCTGCCTGAAGAGTATCGAAATGCCCATGAGCAATCTGAAGCGGATACCAGTGGCAACTCAATGACCAGTAACGTTGTTATCTCTTCAGATTTGATGGGTGAGCAAATATGGCAAGGCAACATTGTACGTACGGAAAGTGCCATTGATGAAATGTCGCAACAACTGTATGTGGTTGCCCAAATTATTCGCCCATACGATGGCGAATACAATCAAGGCGCACAAATAAAAATGGGCCAATACGTTACTGCGCAAATTACTGGCCGTGAAGTTGAAAATGCCTTAGTCATACCAAGTAGTGCCATTTATCAAGGCAGTTATGTCTATACGGTTGAAAATGGCTTACTAATGCGTAAAGAAGTTAAGTTGGGTTGGCAAAATGGTACTGAATCTATTGTCACTCAAGGTTTATCCGCTGGCGATGAATTAGTACTTACCTCTTTAGGACAAGTCAGCTCAGGTACGCCTGTTGCCACTAAAGGTCAGTCTCAGACAAGTAGCAAAGCACCGACAGCTAAAATGTCTGCTCAGCGCAAAGAAAAATTACAGAAAATTGCCGACGAGCAAGACATCACGGTTGAAGAACTTATCGCGCAGCGTCAAGCAATGCGCGCAGCAAAAGCAGAAAAAATGCCTAAGGTGAACAACTAATGATTGCTTGGTTTGCTCGAAATCACGTTGCCGCCAATCTGCTATTAATCACCATTTTGATTGCAGGTTTATTTAATTTATCGAATCGTATTCCGTTAGAGGTTTTCCCCTCTTTTGCCACCGACAGAATTAATGTCAATGTTTCTCTGCGCGGCGCTACACCTGAAGATGTTGAAAAAAGCATTTCAATTCGCATAGAAGAAGCTGTGCAAGACCTTGAAGGGGTTAAACAAATTGCCAGTCGCTCAAGCGAAGGCTCTTCTGCCGTTAACATCGAAGTAGAATCAGGTTACGAGCCTCGCGAAATGCTCGCGGATATTAAAAGCCGAGTAGATGAAATTAACACCTTTCCTGCCGATGCAGAAAAACCCGTGGTTTCTTTAGCAACCCGAAAACGGGAAGTGATCGCAGTCACTATCGCTAGCATATACAGTGAAAAAGAAACCCGTGAATACGCAGAAAAAGTACGTGACGATTTATTAAAAATTCCCGCTATTACGCAAGTTGAACTGAGCGGTGTCCGTGACTATGAAGTCTCTATTGAAGTACCACAAGATAAGTTACGTCAATATAATTTAACCATTGCCAAGATATCCTCTGCCATTTCTGATTCCAGTACCGATATTTCTGCAGGTAACTTAAAAACGCAGGGCGGTGATATTTTATTACGTTCAAAAGGTCAGGCTTATCGCAAAGATGAATTTGAAAAGATTGCCATTAAAACCAATGTTGATGGTTCAATTATTCGCCTTAGCGATATCGCTAAAATTAAAGATGACTTTGAAGAAACCCCTGTCCGCACTCGATTTAACGGCAAGCAAGCGGCCTTTATTGATGTTTACCGAATAGGTCAGCAAAGCGCAATTGATGTTGCTGATGCAGTAAGAACATACATAAACGATCAACAAAGCACATTGCCGGTGGGCGTTGAATTAAGCTTTTGGGATGATGATTCACAAATCGTTAAAAACCGCATATCGACACTGACAACTAGCGCCTTACAAGGTGGTATTTTGGTGCTGGCATTATTAACCTTATTCCTTAGACCGTCTATCGCCTTTTGGGTATTCATTGGTATTCCCGTTTCGTTCATGGGCGCTTTTATCATGATGCCAGTATTCGGTGTAACCTTAAATGTTATGAGCCTTTTTGGTTTTATTTTAGTACTAGGGATAGTCGTCGATGATGCCATTGTCACTGGCGAAAATATTTATACCCATTTGAAAACATCCGAGTCAGGAGAAATGGCCGCTATACGGGGTACTCAAGAGGTGGCAACCCCCGTGACCTTTGGTATTTTAACCACTGTTGCCGCCTTCTTACCACTTGCCTTTATTGAAGGTAACCGAGGTGCTTTATTTGCCCAAATCCCCGTCATTGTCATCCCTGTACTGATATTTTCATTAATTGAGTCTAAGTTTGTTTTACCTTCACATTTAAAGAATTTAAAACTGCGCTCAGAGAAAGCCAAGCAGTCAAAGTTTACCAAATTTCAACAAAGCTTTGCCGACGGTTTTGAGCGTGCCATCATCCGCTTTTATCAACCGTTACTTAAACGTGCAATCAGTAATAAAACAACGACAATTGCCGGTTTTGTTGGCGTATTTCTCATCATTTTGGCACTGATCATGAGTGGTTGGACTAAGTTTATCTTCTTCCCACGTATCCCGAGTGAAACTGTGCGAGCAACATTAACATTACCCGCTGGCACCCCGTTTGAAGTCACCAATAAATACATCATAAAAATGGCGGAAAAGGCAAACTTCCTTAAAGAAAAATACATTGAGCCATCAACGAATAGCAGTGTCATTATCAATATCTTAGCAACTACCGGTGGTCGTGGTGGTACTTCAAATACAGGCAGTGTTCGATTTGAGATTACACCACCAGAATCACGAGAGTTAGCAATTTCATCTCGAGAGCTTGTGCGTGAGTGGCGTGGTTTAATTGGCCCTATCCCTGGTGCGGAAAGTATTACTTTTAGAGCAGAAATAGGCCGTTCTTCTGACCCTATTCATGTGCAATTTAAAGCAAGCTCCTTAGAAACACTAAAAGAAGTCACTGATAAGGTAAAAGAGCGATTGGCAACCTACCCTACTGTTTTTGATATTGCCGATAGCTTGTCAGATGGTAAAGAAGAGTTGAAAATTGAATTAACCGAGCAAGGTAAAGCCCTCGGCTTAACGCGTGTCAGTGTATCAAACCAAGTAAGACGCTCTTTCTTTGGCTCGCAAGTTCAGCGAATTCAACGTGGACGAGATGATGTCAGAGTGATGGTACGCTTGCCTCTAGATGAACGTCGTACTATG
This sequence comes from uncultured Colwellia sp., assembly GCA_913057925.1. Taxonomy (GTDB): domain Bacteria; phylum Pseudomonadota; class Gammaproteobacteria; order Enterobacterales; family Alteromonadaceae; genus Colwellia. Next base: position 23,013 of record CAJXPG010000060.1, read on the forward strand.
GCTGACTTAGAAGACATTCTCGTGGTAACGCCAAAGGGGGGTTCTGTACCTCTATCTCATGTTGCTAAATTGATTCCGGGAAAAAGCCCTTCAACAATATCGAGAATTGATCGTTACCGAACAGCCAATGTTAGTGCCGATGTTGAAAAATCAAATACCAACATGACAGTGCTACAAGCCGATTTAAAAGCTTACTTAGATGAACTCATCGTGCACTACCCCGGCGTTAGTCATTCCCTTGAAGGTGAAGCGAAAGAACAACGAGAGTCGTTTGGTTCATTAGGTTGGTCACTATTATTTGTCTTTTTTATTATTTACGCGTTGTTAGCTATTCCGTTTAAATCCTACTTACAACCGATCATAGTAATGAGCATTATACCGTTTGGTATGATCGGCGCTGTCGTAGGACATTGGATCATGGGCATGGAATTAACCATCATGAGTTTATTAGGAATGTTAGCGTTAATTGGCGTGGTGGTAAATGACTCGCTAGTACTGGTTGATTTCATCAATAAAAAACGTAGTGAAGGCGGAGAGTTAATGCAAGCAGTATTAACAGCTGGCGCTGCACGCTTTAGACCGGTGATGCTAACAAGTTTAACCACCTTTATTGGTTTAATGCCCTTATTGTTTGAGCAATCAACGCAGGCACAATTCTTAATTCCTATGGCGGTTTCATTAGGCTTTGGTATTTTATTTGCCACCTTTATCACGTTAATATTGGTACCTGTGAATTATTTGATTGTCGAACGATTGAAAAGCTTTTTTGTGACGACAGAAAGCGCTGAACAGAAAACTATTTCAGCAGCAATTTAAGGTTTGAACTACTCTAAATACTGTATTGATTGAAATTTTGACAAAGTTTGCAATTTTTTTGAAAAAAATAGCTGAAAATGCATTTTTTTCTTGTCAACACGCGGCAAAATGCAATACAATCCGCGCACTGTTAAACAGCAGTGCGCGTATATCCTATATACGTTTAAGTACACCTCAGTGGTGGCTATAGCTCAGTTGGTAGAGCCCCGGATTGTGATTCCGGTTGTCGAGGGTTCAAATCCCTTTAGCCACCCCATCTCTCTTCTTGTAATCCGTTAAAATCAAATAAGCTTTTATGCTTTTTCTGATTATCCATTATTTTTTTAGCACGACTGCTTATGGTAAGTAATCTTGTATTGATACTGAAAAATAGTGGTAATTACCGTATTATTGGAGCCATATTTTTTCAAAGTCATTATAATTTCGTATGATAGTACAGAAATTCAGCTCAGAAATAGCAATTAATCAAGTAGATGAAACCATAACCAATAAGGTAGTTGTAGATAAACCACCTAAAATTGTGCTTGCTACACTTAATGCAAATTTCATTCATGCTAGTTTTGGCTTACGTTATCTTTACGCTAATTTAAAAGAATTACAAAATTGCTGTGAAATACAAGAATTTATTATCAATGATCGTGCCATTGATATTGTTGAAAGTATTTTAAAATCAAGCCCTGATATTGTTGGTTTTGGCGTTTATATATGGAATATTGTTGAAACTACTAACGTTGTTAGTTTGTTAAAAGTCATAGCACCGCAAATTAAAATTGTTTTAGGTGGTCCAGAAGTTAGTTATGAAACTGAGGGGCAAAATATTGTTGAGTCTGCTGATTTTGTATTAACTGGTGCAGCAGATTTAAGTTTTTATAAACTCTGCAAGGACATTATTAATAAGACAGCACCCGAACAAAAAATTATAAAATCGAAACCTGTCGACTTGCAATATATTGAGTCACCTTACCAGTATTATTCCGACGAAGATTTGAAAAACCGCATGCTCTACGTAGAAGCATCTCGTGGTTGTCCATTTAAATGTGAATTTTGTTTATCATCATTAGATACTGCATCAAACCCTTTTGATCTCGATCCTGTCTCTTATACACATCTCCGAGCCCACGAGACCGTACTAGATCTCG
>CAJXPG010000061.1 GCA_913057925.1 uncultured Colwellia sp.
ACATATAATTCAGGCATTACTCGTCATCCTGTTTACTAACAGCCATGGTCTTTTTAGCATTTTGCGGCTTTACGGTGACAGAGCGTAATGTCTTTCTAGGCATACCAAATAGTGTTTGCGGTGTTTTGATAGCGACAACCTCCCCTTTTTCGATCACCAAAATACGATCACAAATCGCTAATACCGCAGGTTTGTGACTAGCAATAACCATGGTGTTATTAGAGGTACTCTTTAAACTTTGGATAATCCTTCGCTCATTGTTTTCATCCATAGCACTAGTGGGCTCGTCTAAAAACATTAAACTAGCATTTTTAAGTAAGGCTCTAGCAATCACAACTGCTTGACGTTGCCCCCCAGACAAACAACGACCAAACTCCCCCACTTGACTATCTAGTCCAGACTCTAACCTATCAACAAAATCATTAATGCCACTTTGCTTTATGGCTTGTGCAAGAGCTTTAGGTGCCACATGTTCGCAACCTTGTACAATATTTTCTAATACTGTGCCATAAGATAGGCTGGGTGTTTGTGCGACCCAAGCTGTATGTTTACGTATAGCACTGATCGGCCACTGTTTAAGCTCAATATCATCATAAAAAACTTGTCCTTTAGTGGCTGAGTATTGCCCTGCCAATATCGATAAAAGAGTGGATTTTCCTGAGCCTGCACTGCCGTATAAGCCTATTTTTTCACCCGACATAATTTCCAAATCAATGTTCTTTAATGTTTCTAACGTCAGATCTGGGTAATTAAATGACAAATTAGCTAAGCGAATATTACCAGTAACTTCAACAAACTCATCAATCGCCTTTTCATTAATTTCCTGTGGTAATGCCAAGATAGACTTTACCGACTCCATGGCTTGTTCCGTTTGTTTATATTTTAATATAAGCGATGCAATTTGACTGATAGCACTACTTGAACGACCGCTAATCATGACCATGGCAATCAAAGCACCCATGGAGATATTGCCTGCTTGAATTTGATAAACACCTGCAGCAATTAAACCAATGGTGGTAAATTGCTGCATACTCATAACAATATGTGTTAGCGAAGTTGCGATAGTACGTGAACGGTTTTGCCAATCAGATAATTGCCCTACAGTTTCTTCCCATACTCGCTGACTTTTTCCTTCGCTATTACACTGCTTAATTTCTACCATTTGATTGATATACTCAATCAAATACGCTTGTTTTTGAGTGGATAACTTTGAAGCTTCTTCAACACAATCATTGAGTTTATTTTTTAATAATGCGCCAGCCAATAAGATAACTACCATAGCGGTAATGGGTATCAACACCATAAAACCACCTAACCAAGCAATTAAAGTTAAAAATAATAGTGTGAAAGGTAAATCAATAGCAGAAACCAATGTCACTGAAGTTAAAAACTCTCTAACACTATCAAATTCTTGCACTTGTTTAGCATAAGCACCGCTGGATTGCGGCCTATTTTCAAGCTTCATCCCGATAACTTTAGCAAACAGCTGGGTTGACACCATGACATCAATTTTTCTGCCTGCAACATCAGCTAGCTGGGTACGGGCTTGTTTTAAAAGAAAATCAAACACAACAGCAGCTAAAGCACCAATAGCTAACGCCCACAAAGTATCAATTGCCGCATTAGGTACCACTCGGTCATAGACATTCATGGTAAAGAGTGGAATAACCAACGCCAAAATATTTACAGCAAATGAGCCAAGTAATAACGCGCCATAATACGGCTTAACTTCTTTGATTAACGGTTTAAGCCAATGCTGATCTTTATCAGCAACAAAGTTACCACGAGCTTGCATGATATTTTTATTCGACAGTAACCAGCAGGCTTGTATGTTTTTCGCCGCTAACTGCGATAACGTCAATTCAATTTCATTATTATCCTGTGTTAAACCCACAACCATAAAACGATGTGAATTGTTATCTTGATGATATTTTTGGTTTATAAAGAGCAATTGCCCATCTTCATCTTGTAAAAGCGCAGGTAAAAGTAATTGCGATAAATTATTTTTTTGCCTACTTGCATTAACACCTATATTTGCCAAGCCCAGCTCAAGATGCTGTGTGTTTAGTTCTCCCTCAGGCAAACCAACATATAACTGTTGCTTTGACATAGGTACATTATAAAACTTACTAATGACCTGACTTAGTTGCACAAAGTTTTGTTGCTCAATACTTACCATGGCTCCGTGCCTTGTGTCGAATTGCTCATCTCAGTGAGTATTTCAGCTAAAAACTCATCTTTTATATTACTTGCCCACACCTGATCTTGACTTTGGCTCGCAACAATTTGTCCAATTGATTTTGGGGCAGCATCAATACCTGTAGCAACTTCAACAGTAATAATATGCGTTGCGCCTTCTTCAGTATCATTATCTAGCGTGGAAAACGGTGTGAGTATTAAGTCAAAGTTATCGCCTTCACTAGCACCAACTACCGATAGGTTAGTAACATCGACCAAATCCACAATCCAATCACCGCCTTGCTGGCTACCGTGGCTTAAACTTAAACCAGGACCCAAACCACTCACTTTTAAATAACCTTCCTCACTTGGTGCAGGGTTTTGTAAGGCTATTTCTAAGTCTAATGCTATATTATCAGGGTTAGTCACCAACACGTCACCATAACTTATCCAGCTTGGAGCATCAGCTTCTGGCGCAAGCTCTACATCAAAAGTAAATGACTGCGGCGCGCTAAGATCAGAGGCAGTACTGCCATTCACTATTGCTGTATCAAGCGTAGCAACATCAACCGACATATGCAGAGTGCCCCAGGCTAAACCACCTAAATGTAAATCAAATGAAGAAACATCATTACTGGCAATAGTTAATGTCGCGACATATCCGCCAGAGCCATCGGAGAGGAAATGAGCTTTTTCACCCATCACATCAATACTTGCACGATAAAACAAATGAACCAAGGCTGAAGCATCAGAGCTAGCGTCAATATTCACCTTGATTTGAATCTGCTCATCGCCAAGCGTATCAGTACTAATGGCTCCTAAGTCGATGGTAACGACTTCATTCTCATGTCCTTCATAGCTCGTATCTGGCTCAACAAAAACATTGGCTCCATCACCAATAGGGTTCACGCCAACGACAAAATCAGAGCTTGTGGTTATATATTGACCAGGCTCCTCATCTTTAGTAATTGCTTGTAAAGTGAGCGGTATATCACCATTGAAATCTAAAGGTGGGATAAGTACTAAGCTAGTCAATTGTGCAGGGGTAACTGTCCAGCTAAATGTGGGTTGACCTGCAAAGCTCCCACCATCGACACCATTATTAGATACAGGTACAGGTAGTAATACGCCATTACCATCCGCATCAGTAGCAATAACAGCGCCAGTAGGAACGCCCTGTATGGTTAGGAATAAGGTCTCTGAACCATCTTGATCTATTAATTGTGCTGCTAATGATGATAAGTCAATACTGGTATCTTCATCCCCTTCTATGTATGAAGTTGTTAAATTTGCAGGATCTGTTACCGCATCAACATCGATATTAATGACGTGTGCAAAAGTATCACTAACTGCCAATTCACCACTTAGCATGAGTGCGGTGTCTAGAATACTTCCTGACATTTGTATTCTAAAAACATCATCACCTGCTAAATGTTCAACTGGCTGTAAACTCATAAGCTCAAGCGCTGTCGATATTTGTATTTGTGTTGTGCCAGTAAATTGCCAAGTATCTGTAGTGCCGGACTTTAAAACAAATAGCCCTGTTGGATCTATCAGCGTACCACCATCAAGTAGGGTAATAGTCAGGTTATTATTTACATCCGAATCAATTAAGATACTTTCTTGACCACCTCTTGCTGGTAACACATCTAAATCTAAAAAATTCACCTCTAAGTCTAACGACTCAGGAACATCCTCTTGCATTGCGGTATCATTAACCAAGGAAATCCCATCAACAACCGGCGTAATGTCCAGCTGTAACAGCTGTGAATCATCAATAAAGGTATCACCGCTTTGGCTATCCGTTGCTATAATACGGATCGGGATATCAAGTACACCGGCATAATCTTCGCCTGCAGAGCTTAAAGTTAAGCTACCAATAGATGCCTGAGTAAATAGATATTCAAACACTCTTGTACCACTGGCATCATTCATAATTTGAACATCACTACCTGCCAGTGTCACACCTGGAGGTAAGTCAGCAGCGAGTATTCTAAAACTAATAATATCATTACCATCCCCAGCAATATCGTTATCTAGGTGCCCAGCAAAACCGACCACTTGATCTTCCATGCCGTCAATAGCACTCAACTGTAATGTTTGAACGGCGCTAGCTGAAGAATCAGCTGCTCCAACATCGAACTGAACATTAAAATCAGCATAAATAGCATCTTGGTCGGTTTGATCAAGTACATGACCTGCTACGGTAATTGTGACTGGCCCAGCGGTAGCATTATCACTAATAATGGTAACGCCTGCCAATACATCGACATTTGCTTCCTGTACGGAGTCCGATGTGAGGTTGTTATCAATAGGAATTAACCAACGACCATCTCCATCAGGAATAGCGCCATTTGGATGAGTCACTAACCAACCATCACCATCAGGTAAAATAAGTACCACGTAATCGAGTACTTCAGAACCATCAATATCCGCATCGGTAAAACCTATTTGACCCGTTAAATCAATAGCGCTGCCATCAACACTAACCAAAGGAGCCAGTGGCACAACAAAGCGCGTGAATAAATCCACTTCGGCGTCAATAGTGATATCTATCGTAGTTGAAAAAGTCTCTGGTGCTGAATCGCCTTCATCGGAAGTATCAACAATAGTGTAATCTATGCCTAATTGATAAAAACCAGAAGCATCTTCAGGTGGTAGCATTGCTAAACGATCACTTTCTAACAGTTGTACTAAGGTTAAATTAAGCGAAGTGGCTAAGATATTAAGATCTAAACTGCCAAAGTATTCTGAACCATCGAGAGTTAAAATAGCGCCTGCAGGTATACTGGTAATCACTGCTGCGGTAATCAACTCACTGCCGTCATCATCAGCGCTAAGTAAAGTTTTAAAGTGAATGACTTCCGGCTTATCTTCCAGGCCAACAGAGCTGGTATTTAATGACGCAGCATTTTCATCAACAACGGGATTCAGTAAAATCTCAACAACGATTGGAAATTCACCGCTATCTCCATCGGGTTCAGTCGTAATCGCAGTGATTTGAAAATTTAGTTTGCCGCTAAAATCATTTTCTGGCTTAACAAATAGCGCTTGTAATTGTGATGGAGTAACACTGTATACTGGCAAGCCTGATTCGAAGCCTATCACCTGTAAATCAGCGTCATCACCAACGCCATCCACTAAGCTAAACCCCTCTGGGAAGCCAGTAATGGTTAAACTAATAATTTCTGAGCCATCATCATCTGAAGTAATAATTTCGAAGTTTAATGGCACATTATTATCTTCAAAATGAGTGGCTGTGTTGGTAATAGTGAGATTATTAGCATCAAACGACCAGTCTGCGCTCGCGGCCATGGTTGGCGCATCAATGACGCCTTGTAAAATAACCGTTAAGGTTTTACTGTCGCTACGATTTTCACCACCTTGCACAGGCACTCCATCGGTAATACTATCAATAGCAACGGCTTGTACATCAATAGTAAACGTGCCGCTGATGGAGCTAATATCTGCTAATGAAATAATTTGTACATTATCAGCAATAATATCACTAGATAATGCCGACCAAACGCCGCCACCAAGATCAGTAACCGCTGCACCATTTAAACCAGTTAATGTCCAACCTGTTGGTAAGGTTAATTCAAAACTTAACGTCTCAGAGCCATCAATATCGCTTAGCTGTCCTGAAATAACCTCGTTGACATTAATAGCTACATCTTCATCGCTATAAATGTTTTTCACCGTCAATTCAGGTGCATCGGCAACGGGTTGTACATTAATTGAAACCAACTTTGCACCATGTTCAATGGTATCGCTATTATCTTGCTCTGTGGCAATGGCAATCACTTCAAATGTCATTAAACCCGCGCTATTTTCAGCACTGGTGGCTAATAATGTGTTTAACTGTGTTTGCGTAAGAATACTTCCTTCTGCAACCGTTTTTGTACCGCCATCTGTATAAGTTAATGTGAGATCTGCATCGATATTATCAATTCTAAACGCAAGCTGCTCTGAGCCATCACTATCGAATAAATCTGCTTTTAGCGTTAATGCTACTGAGCCACCGTCTTCTATAATAGAGCCATCTAATACTGGGTTATAATCAAAAACTGAAACACCATTATCCCAAACAGGCATGTCCGCTACCGAATTTATCGTGACATCAATAGTACTAACAATAAGTGGTTTTTTAGTCGTGTCAGCCTCTTCAATTTGTGTGCTAACACCTATGGTTACTTGTTGTGAGTCGATAGCATCCGAAGTATTTAATAATGGTGTAAAAACTAAATCTCCATTAGGTGTCGCACTTCCCTCTGCTAATACACCTAAACCATCAGCATGAATTAATAACGCACCAGAAAGAATGTAATCAGTGCCATCATCAGGAATAGGATTACCATTTAAGGTTAGGGTGCCACCATTTAGTGACGCAATATTAATACGAATTTCAGTGACGGATTCACCTAAATCAATATCGCCAGGGTTTGCTACCAATAATAAGGTGACTGAGTCATCTTCATTTATTGTCGGGTCATAAGCAATAATGGTCCCGTCATTGTCACGCACATCAATATTTAAGACATTTACAGAGGTATCATTATCTTTATCAGTGACTAAATAGGTTAGTTGATCAAGGTAATGCTCATCAGGATAATTAAATTCATTACTATTAACAACCGTATTTCCATCGGCATTTATGGTGATTTTTGCATATTTTTCAGCATCTTGGTCATCAACTAAATCAAAGGTAACACCGTTGAGAGCATCAACTGTATAATCAACACCTAAATAGGTAACTTGAGTGATAAAAGCGCCATCAGCACCCTCATTTTCTTGTGGAAGTAAATCAAGGTTAATGACATCACCTTCTGCAAATGCTGCGTCAATGACAGTTCCTGTAGGTACATCGTCCTGAACGACCACCGTTACAGTTTGACTAGCTGATTTATCACCATCAGCATCTACAGCTTGAATATCAAACAATAACGCTAAAATATTCTCGTCATCTCCATCAGGGTGTCTTAATGCTTGCGATTGTTGATAGTCATAAGTTTCATCAAGATTAAAACGTATTCTGAACACTTCGCTGTTATCATTATCAGCGGTTGCTATATACCAATTATTGGCATCAGGTACGGCAGATAAACTAACGTTGTCTCCATTGCTAGTAAAGACGCCGCTGAAGTTAAAATTATCAGTTAACGTTACGGCAGCGATTTTGTCACTACCCATCGCTAAGTCATACATGCCTGCAAAGCCTGTGGCACTGCTGTTATTTACCAAATCCCCCTCGTTAAGAAAGGCGCCAGCATCAATGTAGTTTATATCAGGGTTTAAACCATCATCAATTTGAACATTCATTTGATCAACAATATGGCTGCCGTCTTGGTCAATTAAAGCAATAGGGATATTGACGAATAGGCTATCTGATTGAGAGGCCAGATGATCAACAGCACCAAATAGGGTAAAAGTGACATTATTAGTTGCAGGAGGTTGAGCAAAAGTATTAGGTACTTCAACTGTGAAAACAATTGTACCATCCGCAAGCTTAGCTTCTAATGTGCCATTGCCAATATTTAGCCAACTAATTATCTGACCATTTTGAGTAAGGGGGTTACCATTACTATCGAGTACTGATGAGCCATTGACGACATCATAATCAAGATCAACAAGGGTATCAGTACCTGACTGACTAATAATATTCCCTAAATCAATATTGGTAGCTTGACTAAAATCAACAGGAAGTTCGGACACCAATAAATCCGGAGTAACTAGACTAGCACTCACATCATCAATAATGGTGATATCTAATGTGGCTTTTGTACTGTCGCCATCGTAATCCTTAACAATAACTTGTAGCGGAATATCATTACTGATATTTTGATCTAACGTTTGAAATAAGGTGAAACTATAGTTTTCATCGAGTGTGTCATTTTTAGGGTTAAAGTTAGTGCCTATTTGCGCGACAAAAATGGGGTTATTAATATCAGAGGTATACCCTGTTAACATGCTACCATCAGCACTTATTTGATATTGAATAACTTGGCCATTGGCAGTTAATTCTGGCTGCTTAGCGCTATTAGCGAAAATTACCTCTGTAATGTTGTCTGAGCCAACTAAGGTTGAAATTTCCGCGGTACCAAACTGAGGTCCCGCGACTAACCTATCTTCTTCTAAGGTTATATTGCCAATCGTTGAAAACTGCGGATCGTTTCCATCTTCAATGGTAAAAGTAATATCGCCAGAGTTTATCACCGTGCCGTCAAGATCTTCAGCAATAACCGCTAAGTTTAAAATTATATTGTCATCTAGAATATGATCTAGTGGGCGTAATTGTGAGAAATTAATTGTAGCCGTTAAGTCATCACCATTGTTAACCGCTGAAAGCGCTAGTGAAAATACTGGCACTCCCTGAGATAGCGCGTTAATTATTTTACCATCTGAGCTAGTATACGTTAACTGAATACCATTACTGGTCAATCCTAAACTAGTTAATTGGTCAATTACCTGCTCAGCAAATACTATGCTGTTAGGTAGTAAAGTGTCTGATCCTGCGATGATAGTAAAGTCAAACCTTGCAACATTTGACTCATCCGTATCATACTCTTGCGTGGTAAACTCTGCATCGTTCATATTGCCAGCTTGACCATCATTGATGGTAAAAAAGGCTTTAGCTCGACCGGTACTGCCATCATTATCCAAAATATGATAAACTAAATCAAACACTTGATGTAGGTTGTTATCTAAGTTATCTGTGGCGACGAATTGCCAGAAACCCTCAGAGCTTACCGTTAATTCACCATAACTTAAATTGATTATACTATTGCCGCCGTCAGGTATGGCATAGTCTTGCCCTTCAACAGTGATTGAAGTGACTTTAAGCGGCCCTTCTGCCGTAAAATCATTACTGGTTAAGCTCCCGGAGGATGTTTCATCTTCAATAACGGTATAATAATCTCTAAACGCTAATGGCGGTGCATCATAAATATCAATGTAAACAGGTAATGTAACAGTTTCACTGGTACCATCATCGTCAATTTGAGTCGCTTCAATTAACGCACTAACTTCTAAAAGGTTACCATTATTAGGTTGGTCAACCGCTTCATACACTTTCACTTTCACTTGTGAAAGCAAAATTTCCACCGTCATCACAAGAGCACTATCGCCGTCGCGAGTAACCGTTAATGATTGGCCGTCCGCAGCTAGCGCAACTGTTACATTTTGACCGTCAGAGGTCAGACTCGCTAAAACACTTTGATCTGAGCTAAAAGCTAGATCCGCATTATCTATATCTACAGTTTCAGAATCAGTATGAGAGCCTAACAGCGCAACTATTACTTCATAGATAGTGCTGGTGCGTAACACATCAATACTTGGCATATCATCAATTGCGGTATTTCCTGCTAAATCGGTTACCGAGGCTGTTATTTTCCAGTTTTCATCGGCTGCTAACCCCCCGATATCAACACCCGTTACTAGCCAATGCCCAGCAACATCGACAACGCCAAAAATCTCTTTACTAATATTACCGTCTGAAAGCGTCAGTATTACTTCTTGGCCAACCTCAGCATCCGTTGTTCCTTCAAATTGACTGATATTATTAGCGCGTAATTCAGCGATATTGATACCATTGGCGCCGGTATCGATATCAATAAACACTGTGGTATCTATGGTCGCAGTATCTGAATTAGTCGCAATATTGCCAGCAATATCAGTAACACTCACCTCTGCGGTAAGTAGTCCATCTGCATAACCACTGACATCAACCGTCGTTGAATAGGTAAAATCTGCTTGAACTTCAGCAGTCACGGTATCAAAATCACCATTAGCATTACTTAGCGTTATTGAGATAATGTTTCCCGCTTCAACATTGTTTACAGTACCAGTAATTGACAAAGGATTAATTTCTGACGCTAATAAAAATTCATCATCTCCAGAATCAATGTTCACGCTGATGCTTGCTTGGGTATCTTTTTCTAAATTAGTGCTAGCCGTAGCGAGGTTCCCCGCAATATCACCAGTGCTTACTTGGTAAGTCACTGTGCCATCAGCCAAAGACGAGATATCAATATCCGCGATACTCCAAGTACCTACCACCACTTGTGTAGTAAATGTCAGCGTATCAACACCATCTGAAATAGTCAGCGTTACTGTTTGTTCATCTTCTATGTGAGTAACGGTGCCCGAAACATCAACCTTCAGTGACTCAACATTATTGATAGTGTTATCTGTAGTGTCTTGATCACTATCAACAACAATTGTAACTAACGCTTGAGTATCTTTTTCTTTGACTGTGGTATCGGAGGCGGCATTACCAGCAACATCGGTTACAGTAGCCGTAAATTGCAACGAACCATCTTGTAAGCTGGTTAAATCTTGACGACCTACAGACCAAACAGCACCATCAACGGTGGTATTAAAGGTTAAGGTGTTAATGCCATCAGACACAGTAACAGTAATTACTTGCCCGTTTTCAACGTTATTGACTATGCCTGAAATCAATACCTCGTCGGCTTCTTTGCCATTAATCACGGTATCAACCTGATCCGCAAAGGTATTAACAAAAATAGCAATTCCATCGGCTCTGTCTATCACCGCATCATCATTATTGGTGGCAAGATTGCCAGCAATGTCTTGCACACTTGCTTGAGCAGTGAGTGTACCATCGTTATAAGAACTAATATTTAATGATAATGACCAGGTTAAATCTGCTGCAACTATCGCCTCAACGGTATCGGTATCACCGTCTTCAGTTGATAAAATTACGGTAACAACTTGCCCCGCTTCTACATTAGTTACTGTACCTGAGATAATGACAGGATCGACTTCATCGCTAGTAAGAAATTCATCATCTCCCGATTCAATGTGAACATTAATTTGCGCACTTGTATCAATAGAGGCATTAGTTGAACTAATTGCTAGGTTACCCACAACATCAATAACCCCTGCGGCAATGATCAATTCACCATCGTTAAAACTGGATAAATCTGCCCCCGTTACTGACCAAAGACCACCACTGACATTAGCGGTAAAATATAAAAAGTTCGATTTATCAGTGGCAATCACAGTCACTGTTTGACCATCTTCCACACCAGTCACAGTGCCTGAAATTGTTGCGGCGGAAATTTCATTAACATTTAACACATCATCAATCACATCAACATTTGTATCAATGGCTAAGGTGATTTGGGCTTGGGTCTCTTTTAATGAGGTTGTAGTGCTAGTCGTTGGATTACCGGCTTGATCATTAACACTGGCGGTATACGTTAGCGTACCATCGTTCAAACTTGATAAATCACTATTTTCAGCAAGCCAATTGCCATTTTTGACTTGTGCTTGAAAACTTAATTCATTGCTACCATCACTAACAATAACAGTAACCATTTGACCATTTTCAACGTTATCAACTGTCCCTGAAATATCGACTCTTTTCGCTTCAAAGGCACTTAAGGTATCGTCAGCAATTTCTAAATTCGTATCAACAAAAATACTAATGGTTGCTTGTGTATCTTTAATTTTGGTTGTGCTATCTGTGGTGACATTACCGGCTAAATCAGCGACTGTAGCGGTATAAGTTAATGGTCCATCCGCTAAACTGGATAAATCATTATCTGGGATATGCCAAATATAACCGCTGACTTGCGTTGTATAGGTTAATGTTGATGAGCCATCAGTGACGGTAACCGTGACGGTCTGTCCATCTTCAACATTATTAGCAATACCTGAGATATTGACATGGTTCACCTCAGCAGCATTGACTACAGTATCAACTTGATCTTCAAAGGTGTTGACGAAAATGGCTATACCGTCACTAGTATCAATAATAGCCGTGTCTGTTTGGATGGCAATATTACCGGCGACATCATTAACACTAACATCTGCCGTTAATGTTCCGTCGCTGTAATGGAGAATATCTTGGCTAACAGTCCAGGTTAAATCATTTGCAACAATGGCTGTGAGGGTATCAGTGTCACCCGCTTCATTAGATAAGACAATAGTCACAGTTTGACCTGCTTCTATATTCGTTACCGAGCCAGTTATAGTGACTGGGCTGATTTCACTGGCTAAAAGAAATTCATCGACCCCTGAGTTAATCAGCACATTTATTTGCGCTTGAGAATCTTTCTCTGAGTGATTTTCAATCGTCGCAACATTTCCCGCTTTATCAGTAGCAGTGGCAGTAAAAGTTAATGTGCCATCTTCTAGACTTGAGAGATCACTACTTTCAATTGTCCAAGCGCCCGCATTAACAAGTGCTTCAAAAGACAATGTACTGATACCATCAGTTACTGTCACAAAGACGGTTTGACCATTTTCGATACCAGTTACATCTCCAAAAATATCCACTTTCGAAGCTTCTGTGCTATTGATAATCAAATCTGAGGTGTCACCACTGGTATCAATTCCAATGGTTAATTCCGCTAAGGTATCTTTTAATGTATGCGCAATATCGGTTGCAACATTGCCTGCTTCATCGATGACGTTTGCCGTATATGTCAATAAGCCATCATCAAGTGCTGACAAATCAGCATCCGCAATGAACCAAGTATAGCCATCTACTGTGGTATTAAAAGTCAGCAGTGTTGCACCATCGGTAACCGTAACCGTGATTGCTTGACCATCTTCGACGTTATTTACTAAACCAAATATATTTACCTGTCCGACTTCTTCCGTATTTAAGGTGAAATCAACTTTATCTTCGATGGTATTAACAAACATAGCGATACCATCACTTCTATCCACCATAGCTGTGTTAAGGTTCGTCGCGATATTGCCAGCAATATCACTAACACTAACATCAGCACTAATCTGGCCATCGACATAGTTAGTTATATCAATAGATGTAGACCAAGTAAGATCGTCTCCGACAATAGCTGTTAGTGTGTTGCTATCACCAAATAGGTTAGATAAAACAATAGTAACTTCTTGTCCCGCTTCTACATTGGTTACTGTACCAGAAATCGTTAAAGCGGCTACTTCACCAGCAACAATAAAGCCATCTCCGCCAGACTCAATAACAATATCAATAGCGGCTTGGGTATCTTTTATAACCGTCGTAAGGTTTAAGGCTAGGTTGCCAACATCATCTAGCGTCCCTACGGCAAAAGTTAACTCACCATCATTTAAGCTGCTAAGATCATTATCATCAATAGACCATACATCATTTGTAACAACCGTGGTAAAAGTAAGAACTTGTGTGCCGTCTGACACAAAGACCTTAATGGTTTTATCATTTTCAACATTGTTAACCTCACCAGACATATCAACGTGTTCAATTTCTGCCGCATTTAAGATGTTATCACTAAGATCTGCATTGGTATCAACGCTTATATTGATATTGGCTTGGCTATCTTTTTCAACATTAATGGTCGCTGTTGCTGTATTGCAACTTTGATCGGTTACTTTCGCTGAATACTCCAGCTGGCCATCCCCTAAAGCACTAATATCAGCTAATTCGATTTGCCACAGGCCATTTTCTACTATGGCGGTGAACTCAAGTGAGTTACCTTGATTATCAGTTACCGTGATAATCACCATCTGACCATCTTCAACATTCGTTACTGTACCAGAAATGCTAAGGTGAGAGGCTTCAAAACGATTAACAATACCGTCATTACCCGCATCGACTTCAATGGTTATTTCAGCAAGCGTATCCTTGATAAAATCAGTCGTTGCACTGGCTTCATTGCCATTATTATCTTGAGTGTTGGCGGTTACAATAATTAGCCCATCAACTAAACCGCTTAAATCAGCATCGGGAATAGACCATGATCCATTAATAATGGAAGTAACAAAGGTTTTACTATTACCTTCAATATCAGTGACTGTCACATAAACCGTATTACCATCTTCTACATCATCAACGACACCGAATAAGTTATATATTTCTCCTTCACCCGTGCCGGAGCAAACTTGAGCTTCATCAACAGTAATGGCAGCATAAGTGTCAACACTAGCAGAGCTTTCTTCTTTTATTGCTTGATTAATAGCAGCAGTAGTTTCGAATCCTGACTTAGCAATTAACTCATGACCAGTACGCTGCACGGTTTGATAAAAAAAGTTCAGCCCTTGTTGACTTGCACTTTCATCAGAGCTTGTTTGCAACTGGTTTTCACCTAAAGCAACTTCTCGATCGGGTGAGTTCGCTTGGACAACCTCACGCGGTACTTTTAGCCAGTAATCGTTAACAAACACAAAAACTTGCTCACCTTGAATACTTATATCATCTAGCTGAACAGTATATTGTATAACGTCATCTGGAATAATAAAGTCATCTGGTGGTATCTCCCAGCTACCGTCTTTGGAAACAAGCCATGAGTTTTCACCAAAAGTAATGATTAGAGAAAGTTGTTGTGTAGGTGTTTTCATAGTACCAACATTGCAATTTTTACATTACTAGAAATAGTAACATGATTAATCAGAAGATTAACATATACATAACATTACATTACATGATATATGAATAATCATCCTAGCACTGTAACGGTATAATTTGTCTATAAACATAGTTAAGGTATAGATATGTTAACTAGACAAAGCAAAGAGCTAAAACAGGCAATTTAATATTGAGTGCATATATCGTTTGTATTTGCTTATCATGGGCTTAGCAATATAAAAATGAGACATGCCAACGCTCATTCAGGAGGCATAGCTTAATTCCCATCAAGACCCGAAATTGCAATTGCTTAAATGATCCGGTTAGCATTTTAATTCAACACTTTTGCCACTACTTTGTCCGACTTATTTTGCCCCTCTACACTTCTCCTTGCGGCTAACCTTTTATATTGAGTACACACAATATCCATATATTGTGCATGGTCCTTACTAAAAGCACTGCATATTGTGTTTATTTAGCATAACAACAGTTTAACTGTGATCTAGATCAACAAAGCAAAACCTACAAATACTATATATTGTGTCTATTAAAATAATAAACCCCATATATAGGCAACCAAATGGAATTTAACTGCATAACCCCTAGTGTTGTTTTCCAAGAAGTCCCTAATGAAATCAGTTTATGCTTTAGCATCACCGGCTGCAAAGTTGGCTGTAAAGGTTGTCACAGCACTGAACTGTGGCAAGAAACAAACGGCATAGCACTAACTAAGCAAAGCTTCATCCAATGGCTTAAAAAGTATCAAGGTTTAATCAGCTGCGTAGTATTTTTTGGTGGTGAATGGCAACCCTGCGCATTGGTTGAAAAATTACTTATCGCCAAAAAACTTGGTTTAAAGACTTGCCTATATTCTGGTGAAAAGCACATAAGCCTTAATATTTCTCAACACCTAGATTTTCTAAAAACTGGGGCTTGGCAGCCCAATCTGGGTGGCTTAGATAACATTACTACCAATCAAATATTCCGTGATATGCGCACGGGTGCAAAACTCAATCATTTATTCAGCAAAAATAATATTAACTCACATCAATTCAACATGAATATTACCCAAGGAGCAAACAATGTTGCGGCTTAACCAAGAACAATTAAATAATAAAAAAGATTTCATTAAAGATTACTTCTCAGCAAAGAATGCCGCTGATGGCTCCAAAATGGATGCCAATGCTAATGTTAGCCATAAAAATATTGCCACCCTTGAAGCAGAGCTATTAAAAGACTGTTTTGTACAAATCAATCGTGGCTTAGTGCATGATAAAATTCGCGAAACCTTTGATGCTGAGTTAGCCAAAGAGTATTTACGCCAAATTGAAGATCATGAAATTTATGTTCACGATGAAACGAGTTTAAAACCTTATTGTACCTCCATTAGCATGTACCCATTCTTGCTAGACGGTTTAACCAAGCTTGGCGGCGAATCGAAAGCCCCTAAACATTTAGACTCCTTTTGTGGTTCATTTGTTAATCTTATTTTTGCCATTTCAGCGCAGTTTGCTGGGGCAGTAGCAACGGTTGAATTCCTAACCTATTTTGATTATTTTGCTCGTCTTGAATACGGAAATGAATATTTAACCACCCATAAATTTGAAATTTCTAACCATTTACAACACGTGGTTTATGCCATTAACCAACCAGCAGCAGCACGAGGTTACCAAAGTGTTTTTTGGAATATTTCCTTATTTGATCAACATTACTTTGCCTCGATGCTTGGTGAGTTTGTTTTCCCTGACTTTAGTAAACCAAACTGGCAAACGGTTGATCAATTACAACACTTTTTCCTTGATTGGTTAAACAAAGAACGTGAGCAAGCCGTATTAACTTTTCCGGTAGTTACCGCTGCCATGCTAACGGAAAACGGCCAATGCAAAGATCAAGCATTCGCCCGTAAGTTGGCCGAGCAAAAAGCGGAGGGGAACTCCTTCTTTATTTACCTTTCTGATAGCGCTGACTCTCTTGCTTCATGCTGTCGTCTGCGCAATGAAATTTCAGATAATACTTTCTCCTATACCTTAGGTGCGGGTGGCGTCGCTACAGGCTCTATCAACGTAATTACCGTTAATATGAATCGTTTGGTTCAAGATGGTCGAGATTTAAAAACTGAAATTGAAAAAGTACAAAAGTACCAAGTCGCTTATCGAAAACTCATGGAAGATTACAAAGCCAAAGGCGCTTTATCTGTCTATGACGCTGGTTTTATCTCATTAGACAAACAGTTCCTTACCATAGGTATCAATGGTATGGCGGAAGCTGCAGAGTTTTCTAACCTAGCCGTGGGTAACAACGATGACTACAAGGCATTTGTTAGTAAACACTTGAAGGTAATCTATCAAGCTAATCAAGACGCTAAAAAAGAGTTCGGTTATATGTTTAATACCGAGTTTGTTCCAGCAGAAAACCTTGGCGTGAAAAACTCAAAATGGGATAAAAAAGACGGTTATCAAGTAAATCGCGAGTGCTATAACTCTTACTTTTATGTGGTGGAAGATGAAGAAACTAATCATATTGATAAGTTTGTTATGCACGGCCAAGAAATGACGCAATACCTAGACGGTGGTTCGGCACTTCACTTAAACTTAGATGAAGCGCTATCTGCTGATGCTTATGTGAAACTATTTAATGTTGCGGCTGCAACAGGCTGTAATTATTTTTGTATTAACGTCAAGATAACTATTTGTAATGCTTGCGATACCATAGATAAACGAACGCTACATTTATGCTCAAGTTGTGGCAGTGAAGATATTGATCATGGCACACGTGTTATCGGTTATTTGAAGCGAGTCACCGCTTTTAGTCAAGGCCGACAAAAAGAACATGCACTGCGTCACTACCACAAGGAAAGTGCTTAATTACATAGTTCAAAGCTAAAAGAGCTGGATCTTCGACCAGACACTTCGAAGATGACAGAGCTAAATATACCTGTCATTCCCGAGGTTTCTGATCGGGAATCCATTGCTCTTAAGTACATGACGCATCACTTTAGACTGGAGCGACTTTATATGCACACCGCCTAGCACCGTCAACAATATGCTCTTCTCGGCTCACCGTAGCAACTTCGCTCATTAGTTCTTGAAACATCTGCAGCTCCGAGCGGCAGAAATTTACACACTTGGTCGCCGCTGCACAGATAGGGCAATGATTTTCCATCAACCAGAAAACACCGTCTACTTGCTCTACCGTTGCCATATAACCTTCATCACTACGTATTTTGGCTAGGGTTTGTAATTTTTCTTCAATGCCATAACGATCAGCTAACGCCAACCGGTAATTGCCCATCGCAGTTTCTTCACGATGACTAATTAACTTTTCCATGCCATCATCACCGAAAAGCGTGATCACTGAGTCAAGCAATTGCACAGTGAGTTCATCATGGCGGTCTGCAAAACGGCTGTTACCTTTGTCAGTTAACGACCAATAGCGAGTTGGCCTACCTCTAGCGGCTTTTTCATCTTTGAAAATAACATCGCCCGATTCCTCTAACCCTTGCACATGTTGGCGAACCCCCATAGTTGTTAAACCAAGCTCACTGGCAAGTATCTTCGCTGTTAGTGGTCCTTGGGTTTTCAGTAACTGAATAATTTTGTCATGGGTTTTCATCTTTTCTCCAACAAGAAAATTGGCTATATCGCTATTATTACTCATTTTAATTAAAAATACATTGCTTGAAATCATATTTAGTAAACTATTTTATTTATTTAAGCTTGATCTTATTAAATAAAGCGTTTACCTTATTAAGTAAATAAAATACTTTACTTAATATTCATTAGCGAATTTCGAGGTAGAAAAATGAAACTGACAATAATTAGCGCTAGCCAACGTTCACCTTCACAAAGTGCCAAAGTAGCAAATTACATCGGGGCAACAACAGAGAAATTCTCTGAGATTAATCATCTTGAATTGTGTAGACAACACTTGCCTATGTGGGATGGTGAAGCGAGCAGCAAAGCCGACCTAAACAGCGACTGGTTAACAATCAATGAGCAATTAACTAGTGCAGACGCTTTAATCTTAGTAACACCTGAATGGGGCGGAACAGCATCACCTTTATTAAAAAATCTTCTTATGATGGCCAGTGCCGCTGATCTTGGGCACAAGCCAGTGCTGATAGTCTCTGTAGTTAATGGTATTAGTGGTGCTTACCCAATTGCCGAATTAAGAATGAATGCTTTTTCAAATAACAAACTCGTCGCGATTCCCGATCACCTAATTATTCGTAATGTTGAAGAAATTTTGAATGACCATGATATAACAACACAAAAAATTACTCGTAGAGATCAAAGCATCCGACATCGCATAGGTTATAGCCTGCATACACTTCATCATTATGGTCATTCTTTAAAAGCATTGAGAGACAGTCTATTAAAACAGCCTTATCACAATGAACATCTTTATCCCTATGGCATGTAAGGAGGCCGAAATGAATTTAAATCAAATGACTTTACCGGTAAAAGACATGGCGCTAAGCACTGAGTTTTATTTAAAGCTGGGATTTTTACAAATAGTCGATACCCCGCACTACGCGAGATTTGCTTGCCCTGATAATGGTGCAACTTTCTCCCTTAACCTTGAACGAGAAGATTTTAACAATGGTGCAGTCATCTACTTTGAACATGAGCAACTTGATGACTGGGTGGCAGTAATACAGCAAAGAGGCATTGAAATATCACAGCAGCCAACGGAGCAAAGTTACCTATGGCGCGAAGCGACTTTATTTGATCCCAGTGGCAATAAAATCAAGCTATTTTGGGCCGGAGATAATCGACTAAATCCGCCTTGGCGAGTAAATAAAAAATACCAAGACAAATAACACTACACTTAAGATAAGCAACCTGAATAACAGGTAAAGGAGAGCACAATGATCACATTAGAGCATATTAACTTGGTTGTTACCGATATAGAGAAAAGCCTAACATTCTACCAAGCAGCATTTCCTCATTGGCAGGTGCGCGGCGGCGATAAAGGCGACTGGCATGGCAAGCCTCGTAACTGGCTGCACTTTGGTGATGATTACCAATATATTGCGTTTGCCGATAATGGCGAAGGTGAAAACAGAGATTTAACAGGACACCAAGTAGGCTTGGCACATTTTGCTTATGTCACAAGCGACTTAGCAGGTACGATAGCGCGCTTAACTGCGGCTGGCTTTCCTATTCATAAAGATGGTATGCCTGATGAATATCGTGAAAACATTTATTTTCTTGATGCTGATGGCTATGAAGTTGAATTTGTTCAATACCATACTGACATACCTGAACTAAGAAACCGCTATTAACTGAAATGCTAGCGCAGTACCATTTGACGCAATACCAAATAACTCAATGCATGGGAACTTTACACAATTCATTAACATAGCTTAAACTTAGCAATATTCTTCGCTTTTTTTGCTAATTAAAGGGTTCTCATGCGTAAGTTAAATTGGCTGGTGCTTTTCCTATTTCTTTCTGGCTGTGCCACCTTAGGGGTGATGGAGTTTGATAAACTGTATGGCGCCAGCAATGTCGAAAATAGGTTGGCAACACCAGCAGCAACTAGCGCACAGACACAACACTTCACGCAAAACATTCAGCCAATTATTGAGAATCGTTGTGTGGTTTGCCATGGTTGCTATGATGCGCCTTGCCAGTTAAAACTTGAAAGTCGTGCCGGTATCGAACGTGGCGCAAATAAAGCCAAAGTTTATAATGGCGAACGATTACTAACAGCCAATATTTCTGAGAGCTTAAATAAACTAACAGAGCTTAATAGCGAGAGTTTACAACCGCTGCGCCAGCAAGGCTTTTTTCCGGTATTAAATGAGCGCCAACAGACAGAGCAAGCAAATACCCAAGCCAGCTTATTTTATCAAATGTTGCAACTTAAACGTCAGCATCCACTACCTGATGAGCCTCTGCTTAATGACAATTTTGATGTCTCGCTTAGTAGAACTGAGCAATGCCCTACCATTGAAGAGTTTGCGCAATATAAAAGTAAATATCCGTTAGCGGGCATGCCTTATGGTTTACCAGGTTTGTCAGATAAAGAACATAGCCAACTGACACAATGGATAGCTAATGGCGCTATTATGCCAGAGCCAGAACCCGCCAACTCGGCAGAACAGCAAATGATTGACCGCTGGGAGCTATTACTCAATGGTAAATCCGCCAAAGAGCAGCTTATCGCCCGTTATCTGTTTGAGCATTTATACCTAGCAAACCTTTACTTTGATGAACAGCAATCCAGTTATTTCAGGTTAGTACGCTCATCAACACCAAGTGGTGAGAAAGTCGCGGTGATACATACTCGTCGACCATTTGATTCACCTTTTGCTGGAAATCGTATTCACGCAACTGTTGATAAACCAGAAGTGTTTTATCGATTGATAAAGCATAACGAAACCATCACTGCCAAGCGTCATATGCCCTACCCTTTTGGTGAAGCAAAGTTAGCGCGTATCAATGAGCTTTTCTATCAGCCTGAATATACCGTCAATACATTGCCT
This sequence comes from uncultured Colwellia sp., assembly GCA_913057925.1. Classification (GTDB taxonomy): domain Bacteria; phylum Pseudomonadota; class Gammaproteobacteria; order Enterobacterales; family Alteromonadaceae; genus Colwellia. Next base: position 21,006 of record CAJXPG010000061.1, read on the forward strand.
GATTATCAATTGGCCAATGCCTCTAACCCTTTTAAGACCTTTCAAGCCTTGCCTGATAAATCTCGTTATCAATTTTTATTAGATCAAGCGCAGTTTTCTATTATGAATTTTATTAAGGGTCCGGTTTGTCGTGGTCAAGTTGCCTTAAACGTTATTGAAGATAACTTTTGGGTATTTTTCCTCAGCCCTGATAATTTTGATAACTATCCGAGCCAAAATTTCATTGATGCTAATACCGACTTATTACAACTGCCCGCAGGTACCAGTGATAAAACCATGTCGTTATTGTATTGGCGCCAATATGCTAATCGTCAGCAAGAGTATGTAAAAAATAAATTGGCTTATGTCGAAAAACTAAACCTAGAAGATCAACTTAACCTCGATTTAGTTTGGTCTGGTGATGGTAACCCTAATGCCAGTTTGACGGTATTTAGGCATTTTGATAGTGCCTCGGTGTTAAAAGGCTTTGTCGGCCCAAAACCCAAAACAGCCTGGTTAATTAGCTACCCAATATTAGAGCGTATTCATTATTTATTAGTCGCTGGTTTTGATGTTTACGGTAATGTCGGCCATCAATTAAAAACGCGTCTATATATGGACTTCTTAAGAATGGAGGCAGAGAGTAATTTCATTAGTTTACTGCCTAAAGATCAACGTCAATCAGTGCATGAACATTGGTATCGAGACACTAGTGCTGACATCAAGGATTATATTTTTTCGGATGAATTTTATCAGTTGCCTGAAACAGCCATTAACTATCAAACCGATAAGCCAAAAGAAGAGCTATATCAATTGGTGGCAGAGCACACTAACAATGCTCAGGTAAGCCAATACAATTTATCAAAGCTGACCCAAAATAGCACAGATACTGCAATGGCTGATTTGAGTAATATTGCCAATACCAGTGTTGAAATTCTGCCACAGGTTAGTTATGTGTTGGTATCAGATGGCGATAAAAAGCATGTTTATAGCTTAATTAACAATTCAGCACACAGCAATGTTGCGCACCTCTTTTCTGAAGAAAGTAGACGCTTGCCTGCAGAGGATAGTTTAACTGTTTTACGAGGCATTGTTGGTACTTATCCAAATGCTTTTTTCAAGGTAGAACAACACCAATTAACTGACTTTGTTGGTACTTTAACAAGCATTTCAACTGAGCGGGATTACCGTCAATTAAAAGATCAATTTGCTATCCGCCGAACTAACCCCAAATTTTGGCAATTCGCTGATGAATTACATACTTGGTATAAGTTGAATCAAGCTAGCTCTGTTGGTTTACTTGATTTTAATCGTTTAGAAAACCGTTAACTGCCACGTAAAAGGTTAGCAACACACTGTAACAAAAATCTGCCGCCTGCTTCATTATTCAATGAGGTAGGCCATAGTCTTGTCTATACCACTTCTGCTACACTGCTTAAAGATTTGTAAATCAAATGTGAATCTGAGGCTTAATTATGCTTGGGAATCTATATTCTTTCACAGCGAAATTAAGCAATAAATCACGTCAACAAGCGAGACTTCAATGAATAAACAAAGCCTATTCTTGACCAGTATATTGGTCACTAGTGTATTAGCCGGTTGTACTGGTAATAGTGTTGAACAATCAACAGCAGCCACACAGCAACAAACACAAAAAATTAGCTATCCTGTTACCCAAAAAGGTGATGTCGTTGATACCTACTTTGGTAACGAAGTAGCCGACCCATACCGCTGGTTAGAAGATGACCGAAGTGAAGAAACCGGTGCTTGGGTAAAAGCAGAAAATAAAGTAACTTTCGACTATTTATCGCAAATTCCATACCGTGGACAGCTTAAATCTCGTTTAGCCGAGCTGTGGAACTATGAGAAAGTTGGTGCGCCATTTAAAGAAGGCGACTATACCTATTTCTACAAAAATGACGGTCTACAAAACCAATACGTTATATATCGCCAAAAAGATGGTGGTGAAGTTGAAGTATTTTTAGATCCAAACACTTTTAGTGAAGATGGTACTACGTCTTTGGGTCAATTAAGTTTCTCAAAAGATGGCTCAATTGCCGCCTATGCAATCTCTGAAGGTGGTAGTGACTGGCGTAAAATCATCATTATTGACGTTGAAACTAAAAAGCAGTTAGAAACGCCATTGGTTGATGTTAAATTCTCAGGCATTTCTTGGTACAAAAATGAAGGTTTTTACTACTCAAGTTACGACAAGCCAGAAGGTAGTGAATTATCGGCAAAAACAGATCAACATAAACTTTATTACCATGTATTAGGTCAGTCACAAAAGAACGATAAAGTTGTTTTTGGTAATACTGCTGAAGAAAAACGTCGCTATGTTGGTGGTAACGTAACTGAAGATAACCGTTTTTTACTTATCTCTGGCGCTGTATCAACTTCAGGTAACGATCTGTACTTAAAAGATTTAACCAAGCCAAACAGTCCATTAGTTACCATTACTGATAACTTTGAATCAGATAGCTACGTTATTGAAAACGAAGGCGACAAGCTATTTTTAGTGACTAACTTAAATGCACCGAACAAGAAAATTGTTACCGTAGATGCTAAAGCACCCGCAGCAAAAAACTGGCAAGATTTTATCGCCGAAACTGATTATGTATTAAGTGCCTCAACAGGTGGCGGTTACTTCTTTACCGAGTACATGGTTGATGCCATTTCTAAAGTGTATCAATACGATTACCAAGGTAATAAAGTTCGTGAAATCAACTTACCCGGTGTAGGTAGCGCGTCGGCACTAGACGGTGACAAAGATGAGAGCACTTTATACTACTCATTTAGTAACTACAAAACGCCAGGTACCATCTATAGCTTCAACATAGATAAAGGTAATAGTGAAGTTTACCGTAAGTCTGGCGCTAAATTTGATAGTGATGCTTTTGAATCAAAACAAGTATTTTACCCATCAAAAGATGGTACTAAAGTACCTATGATCATCACCTATAAAAAAGGTCTTGAGCTTAATGGTAAAAACCCAACTATTTTATATGGTTACGGTGGCTTCAATGTTAGCTTAACACCAAGGTTTAGCGTTTCTCGCGCGGTATGGTTAGAGCAAGGCGGTATTTATGCGGTTGCTAACTTACGTGGTGGCGGTGAATACGGTAAAGAGTGGCACAAAGCGGGTACGCAATTAAATAAACAAAATGTATTTGATGACTTTATCGCTGCTGGTGAATATCTAATCAAGCAAGATTATACTTCAAGTGATTACCTCGCCATTAACGGTGGTTCAAACGGTGGCTTATTAGTTGGTGCAGTAATGACTCAACGTCCAGACTTAATGCAAGTTGCCTTACCTGCTGTTGGTGTACTAGATATGCTTAGATACCACACATTTACTGCAGGTGCTGGTTGGGCATACGATTACGGTACCGCTGAGCAAAATGAAGAGATGTTCAACTACTTAAAAGGTTACTCTCCAGTTCATAATGTTAAAGCCGGTGTTAGTTACCCTGCGACTATGGTAACCACAGGTGACCACGATGACCGTGTTGTACCTGCACATTCATTTAAATTTGCTGCTGAGTTGCAAGCTAAACAAGCGGGTAATGCACCAACGTTAATTCGCATTGAAACTAATGCTGGTCATGGTGCGGGTACTCCAGTATCAAAAACAATTGAACAATATGCTGATATCTATGCATTCACCTTGTTCAACATGGGTTTTACTTCATTACCTAAGTAATTATCCAAGATTAAATTGACGTTAAAGCCCGAGTATTTCTTGGGCTTTTTTTTGCCCTGATTTAAGCCGGTAAAGCGACAAATGCTGATCTCGATCAAGTACTTGAGTATTTTACTCGGGTATTATTCAACAATACTAATTGATATCTATTTTAATAACTGGAGTAAATCTGTCTCTTATACACATCTCCGAGCCCACGAGACCGTACTAGATCTCG
>CAJXPG010000062.1 GCA_913057925.1 uncultured Colwellia sp.
AAGCGCGTATGTTTGAAGGTTTAATTGATTTTATTGAAGAGTCTATTTTCTCTCGAATTAACTTAATTTTGGCTGACCATAAAGAAACGCTGGTACGCTGCCATCACATACTGCACGTATTATTGGTCTTTGCTGAGCGTAACCCTGGCATGTGTAGAATTTTAGCCGGTGATGCCCTAATGGGTGAAAATGAGCGTTTGCGTGGCAGAGTGCATCAATTTTTTGAAAAATTAGAATCGCAATTCAAGCAAGTTTTGCGTGAACGTAAGTTACGTGAAGGAAAAACCTTCACTATAAGCGAAGCTGCTTTAGCTAGCTTGTTAGTATCATTTGCTGAAGGTAAAATGAGCCAATATGTTCGCTCTGGTTACAGCAAAAAACCAAGTAGCGACTTTAGCGAACAATGGCAATTTTTAATGGCTGATAAATAATAACAATAATTAAGCCGTCTCTATGCTGTAAATGACCTATCTGTAACGGTTATTTACAGCACTCATCTCTAAAAAATTTTGAGGAAACCTATGAGTACTCTCTCACAACTAAAACCTGCCAGCTTATGGCAATTATTTGAAAAGATTTGCAGTATCCCCCACCCATCTAAGCATGAACAAAAGATATCGTTGTGGATTCAAGATTGGGCAAAAGAGCTTGGCTTGAGCATTAAAGAAGATGCTGTAGGCAACTTATTTATTAAAAAACCTGCTACCCAAGGTATGGAAAACCGTAAAGGCGTTATCTTACAAGCTCACATGGATATGGTGCCGCAAAAAAATAACGACACTGACCATGATTTCCTTACCGATCCAATTAAACCTTATATTATTGAGTCTGGAGATTGGGTTACCGCGGAAGGAACGACATTAGGAGCTGACAACGGTGTTGGCTTAGCTTCTGCGTTAGCAGTTTTAGCCAGTGATGATATCCCACATGGACCACTAGAAGTATTAGTTACTATTGATGAAGAAGCCGGCATGACCGGAGCTTTTGGTCTTGAAGCTGGCTGGCTTGACGGTAATATTCTAATCAATACCGACTCTGAGCAAGAAGGCGAAGTCTATATGGGCTGTGCTGGTGGTATCGACGGCAATGCCAAATTTCCATTAAGTTTTGAAGATGTTCCTGCTGATTCTCAAGCCTTTAATCTATCCATTACAGGGTTGAAAGGTGGTCATTCTGGCGTAGATATACACACTGGCCGCGCCAACGCTAATAAGCTACTTGTGCGATTTTTATTAGATGCTAGCAATACATTTGCTCTTCGGTTAACTGAGCTTAACGGCGGCAGTTTACGTAACGCTATCCCTCGTGAAGCTAACGCAAGTTTTGTTATTGCAAAAGACCAAGTAGCCCCGCTCAAAGCAGCTTTAGCTGATTATTTGGCGACCATTAGAACAAACTTAGGCGCTATCGAAACTGATATTGATATGCTACTGATTTCGCCAGAAGACTTTGAACAATGTTGGACCAATGCTACCCAAGCCGCCATTTTACGCGCTTTAAATGCTTGTCCAAATGGTGTTCAGCGTATGAGTGATGACATTGAAGGCATTGTTGAAACCTCATTAAACCTTGGGGTTATTAGTACTCGAGGTAAGAATTTTAACGCCATGGTACTTATTCGTAGTTTGCATGATGATGGTCGTTTAGAAACTCAACGTACCGTTCAATCAGTCTTTGAACTTGCTGGTGCTGATATGGCTTTCTCTGGCGCATATCCAGGCTGGAAACCTAACCCAGAATCGGCAATTATGAAAACAGTGAGTGAAACTTACCAACAGTTATTTGAAAAAGTACCTGCGGTTATGGTTATTCATGCAGGACTTGAATGTGGTTTATTTAAAACCTCATACCCTGACATGGACATGGTGTCTATCGGGCCAACAATTAAGTTCCCACATTCACCTGATGAGAAAATTGAAATTGCTACTGTTGAGCAATACTGGCAATTATTGGTTGCAGTATTAGCCAACATACCTACAAAGTAACTTTTCAACCAAACCGTCAATGAAGAGCTAGCTTCTAGCTAGCTCTTTTATCTAAATCATCAGTTGCTAAACTTACTTTAGCTACCTGTTAGTTTAATCATTCAAACCACCAAGGCATAAATACTTAATTTCTAAATAATCGTCTAATCCGTATTTAGAACCCTCACGACCATTGCCAGATTGTTTTACTCCACCAAAGGGTGCTGCAGCGTTTGAAATAATACCTTCATTGACGCCGACCATACCAAATTCCAGGCCCTCTGCAACACGCCAAATACGACCAATATCTCGTGCGTAAAAGTACGCCGCTAAACCATATTCAGTAGCATTTGCCATTGCTAACACTTGCTCTTCTTTATCAAAAGCGATAATTGGAGATACTGGGCCAAAAATTTCATTAACAGCAACAGACATTTCATTAGTAACATTCGTTAGCACTGTCGGTTGATAATAATTATTACCTGCACTATGTTTTTTGCCACCTAAGACCACAGCTGCACCTGCGGCAATTGCACCCGTGACTAAATCATCAACATCATTTACCGCACGAGCTGAAATCATAGGACCAATATTTACTCCACCCGTTAAGCCTTCACCCACCACAAGCTTTGATACTGCTCTAGCAAACTTTTCAGTAAATGCTTTAAGTACACCTTGTTGAACAAAAATTCGGTTGGTGCAAACGCAAGTTTGACCCGCATTGCGGTATTTTGAATCTATTGCTCCTTTTACCGCAGCATCAATATCAGCATCATCGAAAACAATGAAAGGCGCATTGCCACCTAACTCCATCGATACTTTTTTTACCGAAGTTGCACATTGCTTTAATAGTAATTTTCCCACTTGTGTTGAACCAGTAAAGGTAAATTTCGCAACGTCTGGATGTTGGGTTAGCACTTCACCCATGCCATGTGCATCTTCACCTACCACAACATTAAAAACTCCCGACGGAATACCTGCACGTCGCGACAGCTCAGCCATTGCCAGTGCCGAAAGTGGCGTTTGTGTTGCAGGGCGAACAACAAATGTACAGCCAGCAGCAAGTGCAGCTGCAGCTTTTCGAGCTATCATCGCATTAGGGAAATTCCATGGCGTTATCGACGCAACAACACCTACCGCTTGTTTGATCACCACAATGCGTTTATCACTTGATGATGCCGGAATGGTATCGCCATAAACACGTTTACCTTCTTCAGCAAACCATTCAATAAACGATGCACCGTAAGCAACCTCACCTTTTGCTTCTGCTAATGGTTTACCCTGCTCTAGCGTTAAAATGCGTGCTAAATCATCTTGGTGTTGCATCATCAGGTCAAACCAACGTCGTAATAAAACAGCTCTGTCATTCGCTGATTTTTGTGACCATAGTTTTAGTGTATCTTTTGCCGCCTTAACGGCTAATTCAGTTTCAATTATCCCTGCATTGCTGATTTTAATTAACTCAACATCATTAGCTGGGTTAGTTACTGAGAAATCTGTGACACTGCTATGCCAACAACCGTTAATATAAGAAGAGTTTTTAATTAGATCTTTATCGGATATGCCCTGCATATTCACTCCTAAATGAGACTAGCTAGATGGCTTAAAGGTTATCCTTCAAGCCAAGATGAGTTATTAAAAGAGAGTAAAAGCATCTTTTACACAGCGGAAGTAGATAACAGTCATCCAACCGATAAATCGAGCTTTCCTTTGCTGTGGTTTTTTGAAGTGACCACTCGATTTCGCCCGTCTGTTTTAGCTTGATATAAGAGTTTATCCGCTAATTCATAAGCTTGATCTACAGAAAAATTCTCTGTGGCATCGATTAATAACAAACCAGCTGAAATCGTAATGTTACTCTCAAGCTCACAGTATTGCTGCAAGCTCTCAACAGCGATCCTAATATCTTCGAGGAGTTTTAGCGCACTTTGCTTATCAATTGCCTGATACAATAGCGCAAACTCTTCACCTCCAAGACGAAACACAGCATCATTGCCTCTTTTCATCTGTACTTTTAACAAGTCAGATAAGGCGACTAACGCTACATCTCCTGCGGGGTGACCAAAGTTATCATTATATTGTTTAAAGTGGTCTATATCGATAATCGCTAAAGCAAGTAGCTCCTGATTTCTCTTGGCTGAGCTCATCTGTACAGGCAGCATTTCATTAAAGTGCCGACGATTAAATAAACCGGTCAGTGCATCTGTTCTTGTTAACTTCTCTAGCATTGCTTTTGTTGCAATGAGTTTTTCAAAACTCCTTGAGATTAGCATTTCAGCAAGATAGGCAAAAAATAAAGTAAAGCCAGAGACCATGACAAAGCGCATAAACTCCATCATGGTTACTGTTTTGTTGGTAAAAGAAAATAATAACGAAAACAGTAATATCAGAAAGCCAACACAGATTTTTAAGCCTTGTTGATGACCATAAAGTGACATCACTAAAAACATATAAAGAAATGCCCAGATTGGCGTATATTCTTGCCCTTGATTAAAGTTAACAACTAAGAAAATCCCGAAAGCCATGAAGTGCAAAACAAAATGTGCGTCGTATTTTCTATATTTTAAGGGTAGGAATCTCGCAGAAAGTAGTGTCAACAACATCGCAAGATTAACAGAAAAAATAGCAGTATTGCTGTAGATGAAATTTCCCAGCATCAAGGTAAAAAGGATTATAAAAGCCAGTATAATTATAAACCTACCGGTGACTTCCTTACGGTAAGAATTACTCTCTATGTCTTTATCTAATAGTAAAAAGCTTTTAAACCATGCTTCCATTAGTTTTCCACTTATTCATGAAACCAAATAAAGTTTACCATAGAATTTACTTAGCTGTTACAACCGAGTAACTTCATCAGATCTGTTGATTTGACATTAAGTTTAGCAAAGTTCGCCAGGTATTTACCGCAGTTTGATGATTTTAAACAATACTATTTATTAAGATTCAACGTAGCATTGAACATAATCTCAAGTAGCGGTATTAATAGTTATGCATGATTTCGATTTATTTGTTTTAGCACGTACTATTCATGTAGTTGCCATTGTTTTTTGGATTGGCGGTGTAGCATTTATCACGACTGTATTATTGCCGACGATAAATAAAGTAGTCGATAAAGAACAGCGTGTTTTGCTATTTGAACAGCTAGAACATAAATTTGCATGGCATGCTAAGTTAGCCACATTAGCCACTGGAGTTTCTGGCTATTACATGTTGGACTTTCTTAATGCTTGGCAACGCTATCAAGAATTGCAGTATTGGTGGTTGCATCTAATGACCTTCGTTTGGCTCATATTTAGTTTAGTCTTATTTGTATTAGAACCATTATTTCTACATCGCTGGTTTATCGAACAGGCTAAAAAAGATAGTAATAAGAGCTTCAAATTATTACAAAAAATGCATTACATATTACTCAGTATAAGCATATTAGCAGTTGTCGGTGCTGTGAGTGGCAGCCATGATTATTTTTGATAGCCATTAAGCCATAAACCTCATCTACCGATAGCTGCAGCTTTTATGAATTAGTTCACCTTACATTCTGACGGTGATTATTAACTATTCATAACTAAGCATTGTGCTTAATAAGTTTTCCGTTAGAATGGGATAATCACTATTTAGGATAAATGTTATGATTCAGCCTGAAAAAATAATAATAGCTGACGATCACCCCTTATTCAGACAAGCATTATTAGGTACATTAAAAGCCAAGTTAACTTATACTACTTGGCTTGAAGCACAGACAATTGAAGAACTAGAACAGCAACTCACCTCTCATAATGACAGTGACTTACTCTTGCTGGATTTAAACATTCCTGGTGCTCACGGCTTTAATACCCTTATTCATGTACGTAACCATTTTCCACAAATTCCTGTCGTTATAGTATCAGCCCATGAAGATCACGATACCATTAGTAAAGCCATGGAGTATGGTGCTGCAGGTTTTGTCCCTAAATCAACGCCTGTTGACGATATTTATTCTGCAATTGTTGCGGTTCTCTCTGGTAATACCTGGCTACCTGCTTCATTTGAACAAGTTCAAAATGATAATAATGAAAGTGATATTGCTGAGCGTGTCGCAAGCTTAACTCAACAGCAATATCGTATATTGATGATGTTTGCTCAGGGCATGCTTAATAAACAAATAGCTTATGATTTAAACGTTTCAGAAGCCACGATTAAAGCACATGCAACAGCAATATTTCGAAAGCTAGATGTACGTAATAGAACACAAGCCGTCATTGCCATTTCGCAATTAGATTTAACCGAAGCAGGCTTTCAGCAAGGCTAAATGAAAAGTTACTTTTCCCCGCTAGCAAACTAAAACAAAAAAGCCTGATGATATAGTTATCACCAGGCTTTTTAATAAGTCGCGTTAACGCTGATACCAATTTAATTAAATGTAGGCAAAAGCATCTGCGTACATATGCTCTAATACAGCACCATGTTTAACAAAGTCGGTGCGAATAGCGCCAACCATTTCAAAACGACCAGCAAGATAAATATCGTAAGGCGCTAGGTCATCAATATCGTGCATTGCCGCTTGATGAACTAAACCTGTTTTTCCCTGCCAATTCGCATCAGCATTCTCCACAACAGGAATAAAAGTAGCGTTTGGTAATTTAGCTATGGTTGCTGCAGTTTTATCTAATTCATAAACCGCACTTTCTTCACGTAAGCCCCAGTATACTGATATCTGACGCTGAGAACCTTGCTCAGCTAAAAATTCAAACATCGACTTAATATAAGAAAATCCTGTACCACCAGCTAATAATAATAACGGACGCTCACTCTCAGTGCGCAATTGTGCTTTACCTAACGGTATTTCAATGGTTACGCCGTCACCAGAATCTAGCCCTTCCTTTACCTTATCAATAACCTGCATAGGGTAACTATCTGCAACGAAAGCACCTATTTGTAATTCAATCAAATCGCTATTAGGTGAACTTGCTATTGAGAAAGGACGTTTGTCTTCATCGCTCATAACAAAGTTTAAATATTGACCCGCTATAAAGTCGACTTTTTCGTTTGGCTTTAATAGCACCTTGTATACGTGTGAAGTCAATGATGTTAATGACTCAATTTGACACTTTACTGTCTTCATTTTTGTAACCTTTCTCTTTAATTTATTCCGTACGTTTATTACGAGTTGTGTTAGAAAACCTGCAATCAGGCTAGATAATACCTAACTCATCCCAAATGTCGTCAACTTGATCTTTGATTGCTTGGGTCATTTCAATGGGTACACCCCATTCGCGATCTGTTTCACCCGGCCACTTGTTAGTCGCGTCTAGGCCCATTTTGGAGCCTAAACCTGACACTGGCGAAGCAAAATCAAGATAATCTATTGGCGTATTCTCTATCAACACAGTGTCGCGACTTGGGTCCATACGCGTCGTCATAGCCCAAATGACATCATTCCAATCTCTTGCATTGACATCATCATCACAGACGATGACAAATTTAGTGTACATGAATTGTCTTAAGAACGACCAAACCCCCATCATCACGCGCTTAGCATGGCCTGCGTATTGCTTTTTGATGGTTACAACCGCAAGACGATATGAACATCCCTCTGGCGGCAGATAAAAATCTTCTATTTCAGGAAATTGTTTTTGTAAAATAGGCACAAAAACTTCATTTAGTGCCACACCTAAAACAGCTGGCTCATCAGGTGGCCTGCCAGTATAGGTACTATGGTAAATGGCATCATTACGCATTGTCACATGGGTTACTGTCATCACAGGGAAGTTATCAACTTCATTATAATAGCCAGTATGATCGCCATAAGGTCCCTCTGGTGCCATCTCATCGGGTGCCAGATAGCCTTCTAAAATAATTTCCGCGGTTGCAGGCACTTCTAAATTATTACTAATTGATTTAGCTACTTCTGTTTTTGCACCACGTAATAAACCAGCGAATGCATACTCAGATAAGGTGTCTGGAACTGGGGTAACTGCGCCCAATATGGTTGCTGGATCAGCACCAAGCGCTACAGAAACAGGGTAGTTCTCCCCTGGATTTTGTTTTTTAAATTCTTGAAAATCAATAGCGCCGCCTCGGTGTGATAACCAACGCATAATCACTTTATTTTTGCTCAACACTTGCTGACGATAAATACCTAAGTTTTGTCGTTCTTTATGCGGGCCTCGGGTAACGGTTAAACCCCAAGTAATTAAGGGTGCTACATCGCCAGGCCAACATGTTTGAATGGGCAGTTTAGTTAAGTCAACTTCATCACCACTCAATACAATCTGCTGACATAATGGTTTTTTAACCATTTTTACCGGCATATTAAGTACTTGCTTAAATATCGGCAATTTATCTAGCGCATCACGAAAACCTTTCGGTGGCTCAGGCTCTTTCAAGGTCGCTAATAATTTACCTACATCGCGTAATGCACTAACGCTTTCCTGCCCCATGCCCAAAGCAACTCTGTCAGGCGTACCAAAAAGGTTAGTTAGTACTGGCATACCGTAAGGCTCACCATTTTCATCAACGGCATTTTCAAAAAGTAATGCTGGACCTTTTGCTCTGAGCGTTCTATCACTGATTTCAGTCATCGCTAAATGCGTTGATATCGGCTGAGTTATACGCTTAAGCTGGCCTATTTTTTCAAGCTGACTGATAAAGTCTCTTAAATCACTGTATTTCATAATATTTATATCGAGAATTAATTAATAAAAAACCAGTCAATATGACTGGTTTTCATGACTGAATATCATCAATAGCTAAGCGTTACTTACGCTTCATTGAGTCGAAAAATTCATCATTAGTTTTGGTCATTGCTAGTTTATCAATGAGGAATTCAATCGCACCTATTTCATCCATTTCGTGAACTATTTTGCGTAAAATCCACATTTTTTGTAGCTCATCAGGTTTAGTAATAAGTTCTTCACGACGCGTACCACTGCGGTTAATATTAATTGCAGGGAAAACTCGTTTTTCAGAAATTTTACGAGACAGGTGTAATTCCATATTACCTGTACCTTTAAATTCTTCGTAGATAACTTCGTCCATTTTAGAACCGGTTTCTACCAATGCGGTTGCAATAATAGTTAAGCTACCGCCTTCTTCAATGTTACGTGCTGCACCGAAGAAACGCTTTGGACGATGTAATGCATTAGCATCAACACCACCAGTAAGAATCTTACCTGATGAAGGAATTACCGTGTTATAAGCACGGGCTAAACGGGTAATAGAATCTAATAAGATAACAACATCTTTTTTATGCTCAACTAAACGTTTCGCTTTTTCAATGACCATTTCAGCCACTTGCACGTGACGACTTGCCGGCTCATCAAAGGTCGAAGCAACCACTTCACCTTTAACTAAGCGCTGCATTTCTGTTACTTCTTCCGGACGCTCATCAATTAATAACACCATTAATTCAGCTTCAGGATGATTATAAGCAATGCTTTGCGCGATGTTTTGTAATAACAACGTTTTACCGGCTTTTGGTGGCGCAACAATCAAACCACGTTGACCTTTACCAATGGGTGAAGCTAAATCGAGCACACGTGCGGTAATATCTTCTGTAGAACCATTGCCACGCTCCATCGAAAGACGATCGGTAGGATGAATTGGTGTTAGGTTTTCAAATAAAATCTTATTACGAGAATTCTCTGGTCGGTCAAAGTTAACTTCAGTAACTTTTAACAAGGCAAAGTAACGTTCACCTTTTTTAGGAGAACGAATTTTACCCTGGATGGTGTCACCCGTTCGCATACTAAAGCGACGAATTTGGCTAGGTGATACGTAAATATCATCAGGGCCTGCTAAGTATGAAGAGTCTGCTGAGCGTAAAAAGCCAAAACCATCTTGTAAAATCTCTAAAACACCACCACCGAAAATATCGTTATCACCTTCAGCATGTGCTTTTAAGATGGCAAAAATAATGTCTTGTTTGCGGGTTCTAGCAAGGTTTTCAAGCTTCATTGACTCAGCAAGCTTAACCAATTCATTAATGGATTTTTCTTTTAGTTCGGTAAGGTTCATAGGGGGTTTCTTAAACTATTTTAAGTGATAGTGACTTTGGCGATTGCCGACACTAGTGTGTGTTAAATGTATTATTTACTATAAGAAATAGAGATAAAGAGATGTTATTTTGTACTCAGGGCTTAAATTTAGCACTAAATTTTAGCTAGGTAAAGGTAGAATAAAAAGGTAAGTAGATATTTTTGTTCTATTAAAGTAAAAAGCCTGATAAATATCAGGCTTAGCATTTACTCTTAAAGATTTTTATCTAAAAACTCTTTTAATTGAGTTTTTGATAGTGCGCCAACTTTCGTATCAGCAATTTCACCATCTTTAAACAATAATAATGTCGGGATACCACGTACACCATATTTAGGTGGTGTCGCTGAGTTTTGGTCAATGTTTAATTTACCAACAGTAACTTTACCGTCGTACTCTGTAGCAATATCATCTAGTACAGGGGCAATCATTTTACATGGACCACACCATTCAGCCCAAAAATCAACTAAGACTAAACCTGATGCATTTAATACATCTGCTTCAAAACTATCATCAGTTAGCTGAACAATCTTATCGCTCATCATATTCTCCGTTTGTTATGGCGAAAACGCCTTTGCGGTAATTATACCGTGATTCACTGTTTTTCCAATACCGTTTTATACATGTTCGGTATTAATTAGACAGTAAAGTTTAATTAATTAATTATTAAGCAACTATTTTGTTAACAAAAATGTTAAGCTAGCGCCATGAAAAAAACACACTTAACCGAAACTAAATTCGCTGACCTAAATCTTGCTCCGCAAGTAGTGACCGGATTAGAAGCCATGGGCTTCGAATATTGTACGTCTATTCAGGCAAAATCTTTACCCGTTTTATTGCAAGGCACTGATATTGCTGGCCAAGCACAAACAGGTGAAGGTAAAACTATTGCCTTTTTAGCCGCAACTTTCCACCACCTTCTGCAAAAAGAAGCACCAACACATAATCAGCCCCGCGCTTTGATCATGGCACCTACACGTGAATTAGCAATTCAAATTCACAAAGATGCTATTGAGATGGCAAAAAGCACAGGTTTACGCCTTGGTGTTGTATATGGGGGCGAAGGTTATGAAAGTCAACGTTTAGAACTTGAAGCTGGTGTAGATATTCTTATTGGTACCTGTGGTCGTTTAATCGATTACATGAAACAAGGGGTCTACAACCTTAATAACATCGAAGCGATTGTGCTTGATGAAGCTGATAGAATGTTCGATTTAGGCTTTATTAAAGATATTCGTTATATGTTTAATAAAATGCCTGCTGCGACTGAACGTTTAAGCATGCTTTTCTCTGCCACTCTTTCATTTAGAGTGAAAGAGCTAGCTTTTGATCACATGAATGAGCCAACTAGCGTAGAAGTAGCTCCAGAGCAAAAAACAAACAGCCGTATTAGTGAAGAACTGTTTTATCCTTCAAACGAAGATAAGATGACACTATTACAAACGCTTATTGAAGAAGACTGGCCTGAAAAAGCCATAATCTTTGCTAACACTAAGCATGTCTGTGAAAAGGTTTATGACCACCTAACTGCTGATAAATTACGCGTAGGGTTATTAACTGGTGACGTGCCACAGAAAAAACGCATTAAGATATTAGAGCAATTTAGCGAAGGTAGTGTTGATATTCTAGTGGCAACAGATGTTGCTGCTCGTGGCCTTCACATTCCTAGTGTGACTCACGTATTCAACTATGACTTACCTGATGATTGTGAAGATTATGTTCACCGTATTGGCCGTACTGGTCGTGCAGGTGAAACCGGTCATGCAATCAGCTTAGCTTGTGAACAATACGTCTTTAACTTACCTGCTATTGAAACCTATATTGAACATGAATTGCCGGTAACTAAGTATGACCACGATGCTTTGTTAACAGACTTACCACGACCAAAACCACGTCAACGTCGTCATAGACCTGGTGGCAATCGTTCAGGTGGTAATCGCCAAGGTGGCCGTTCTAACTCTAGACCAAGTAACCGAGGTGGCAACAGCAACCGCGGAAATCGCAGCCAAAGCAGCTAACTTAGTTAGGTAAAACTGAATTGACTGATGTATTGAGCCAAGATCAAGTAATTCCACAGTATGATAATAATCATTATGCTGTGGTTGATCTAGGCTCAAATAGCTTCCATCTACTTATTACCCGCTTAACGAATAGCAGCAACAACCCTACCTTAATCACAGCCAATAAAGTTAAACAGAAAGTGCGTTTAGCTGCCGGTTTAGACACAGATTTAAACTTGACTGATGAAGCCATAACACGTGGTCTTAATTGCTTAAAACTTTTTGCTAAACACCTAGCCACTATCCCTGCGGAAAATATCATTATTGTTGCTACAGCGGCATTACGCATTGCTAAAAACAATGACATTTTTTTTCAATCAGCCAATGATATTTTACCTAAAAGCATCAAATTACTCAGCGGTGAACAAGAGGCGAGTACCATTTATGCTGGTGTTGCACACTCTTCAGTTCAAAAAACTCAAGTTGTATCAAATAAACAGTTAGTTATTGATATTGGTGGTGCCAGTACTGAAATCATTGTCGGTGAAGGAAATAAAGCCAAAAAATTGGTTAGCCTTGATATAGGCTGTGTTAGTTTTCTTGGTAAATACTTCCCTGATAATCGGCTTACTCAAGAAAACTTCGCAAACTGTATTGCAGCCGCAACTCAAGCTATTGACAGTGTTAGCGCTGACTTTATTCAATTAGGTTGGCACAGTGCCGTGGGCAGTTCTGGTACCATGCAAGCAATGGTTGAAATTCTTAGCGAACGTAATGAAGCAAAAGTAATGACTTTAGACTTTCTTAATGACGTTCAACAGCGACTTATTAACAGTCAAAGCATCGAGCATATCGATATTGCGGGATTGCGTGAAGATCGAAAGGCAGTACTTGCCAGTGGTTTAAGTATCTTAATTGCCTTATTTACTAGTTTACAAATAAAAGAAATGCGTCTTTCTAGTGGTGCACTTCGTGAAGGATTGCTATTCGAGTTGCTTCCTGAAGCTGACATCAAATTATAAACAGCCCTGTTGTCGCTTACTTATCCTTTTTCAAACCACCGAAGTACCAAAGTGCAACTGGAATTTCCATCACGCTATAACTCAATAAAGTGAACCAAAACCAGTTTAATTCCATAAATAGAAATGCGAATTCTCCTCCTGTTCCCCAGTACTTACTTCCGACAATTAATATGGCCAATCCAGAGGCCAAAAAATCATATAAAGCGACTTTTTTAAGGTGCTTCCCTGCAAGTTTTGGGTATACCGATAGATAAGCAATGAAAATAATTACTGCGTTTAACAGCAATATAGTTAATTCAACCGACATAAAAGTCCTTATCACTCAGTCTTAAAATTAAAAACAAAAAACGCGGTATTAACCGCGTTTCAATATCATTTTCTGTTATTGCGCTTATGCGTCTTCTTTTAGCCACCGAGCTACTTGCTTGGCAAAGTAAGTTAGAATTCCGTCAGCACCTGCACGTTTAAAAGCGAGTAATCCCTCCATCACGCAAGGTTTCTCAGCTAACCAGCCGTTTTGAATTGCGGCCATATGCATGGCATATTCGCCACTCACTTGATAAGCGTAGGTTGGCACTTCAAAGGTATCTTTCACGCGGCGTACAATATCTAAATAAGGCATGCCAGGTTTAACCATTACCATGTCTGCGCCTTCGGCAATATCTTGGGCAACTTCGTGTAATGCTTCATTGCTATTGGCAGGATCCATTTGGTAGGTATGTTTATTACCACCTTTGATATTACCTGCAGAGCCGACGGCATCACGAAATGGTCCGTAATAATTAGAAGCATACTTAGCTGAGTAAGCTAAGATTTTAGTATTAACAAACCCATTTTCCTCTAAGTTTTCTCTGATAGCACCAACGCGACCGTCCATCATGTCTGATGGCGCCACAATATCAGCACCCGCTTCGGCATGGGATAGCGCTTGTTTTACTAAGATCTCTTTCGTTACGTCATTTAAAACATAACCTGTAGCACCTGCTTTGTTATCATCACTTTCACTTAAGATGCCATCTTGGCCATGTGTGGTGAATGGGTCTAATGCAACATCCGTGATGACGGCAAGTTGTGGAAATTTTGTTTTAAGTGCTCTAACTGCACGTTGCGCTAAGCCCTCTGGATTGTATGCCTCTTCTGCCATTAACGACTTTTTATCACTTGGTGTTACTGGAAACAATGCAATGGCAGGAATACCTAAGTCTACTAATTCTTGAGCTTCTTCTAATAATAAATCGATACTCTTACGTTCAACACCTGGCATAGAAGCAATAGCTTCACGCTGGTTTTCTCCTTCGAGAACAAAAACCGGGTAGATAAGATCATTGACCGTCAATTGAGATTCAGCCATTAAACGACGAGTATGATCATCTACGCGCATTCGGCGCATTCGGCGTGCGGGAAATTGCCCAAAAGCTGAGTTACCGTTGTAATTCATAAAAATTCCTAAAATTATTCTGTAAAAATATTACCCTATAAAGGTATTACTCAATAAAGAGATGTTGTTTAGTCTGATTTCGGCCATCACCTTTTGCTTGATATAACGCCTTGTCTGCCGCTGCAAAAATTTGCTCTGGACCCACATCTTTTTGCTGCTGATAAGTAGCAATCCCACAACTTATCGTTAATGCAATTTCAATTTCTTGAAATTTAAATGATTGCTTGGTTATAACTTCACGTAACTGCTCGGCAAGTTGAAAAGCCCCTTCAGCATCAGTATTCGGCAAAATGAGACAAAACTCTTCACCGCCATAGCGAAATGCTTTATCTGCACTACGTTTTAAGCTTTGTTTAATATACTTGGCTAGCCAAATAAGACATTGATCTCCCGCAAGATGACCATAATTATCGTTAACTGATTTGAAATGGTCGATATCAATTATGATTAAACTCAATGCAGTTAAATTACGCCGGCTACGTCGGTATTCGGCCAATATTTTTTGATCATAAAATCTACGATTATGTAGCCCAGTCAATTCATCTAAAACATTCTTACGTTCGAGCTCTTCATTAGCACTTTCTAATTCTTGCAGTGCAATATTTAACTCTAAAGTACGTTCTTGCACTCTTTCTTCAAGCAAGTCTTGGCTGTCTTGCTGCTCTTTAATAAGCGCCTTCATTTTCTGCGCTGTCACCTGAGCATCACTTTTTGCTTGTTTTAATTGTTTTGATTTTTTCTGATATTTTTTATGATAATGTCTGTTTAAATACACAGCAAATAAGCATGTAAAAACAGCTCCAAACGCTATTCCCCCGGCAAAACACAGA
This sequence comes from uncultured Colwellia sp., assembly GCA_913057925.1. GTDB lineage: Bacteria > Pseudomonadota > Gammaproteobacteria > Enterobacterales > Alteromonadaceae > Colwellia. The sequence goes on from CAJXPG010000062.1 coordinate 15,265, forward strand.
TGATCTGCACTATCTTCTGCCATAGAAAAAGTTACAGGGCTATATAGCATTAGCAGAGACAGCAAACCTGTAATTTTAACTGAAAGCGATGACTTCATTTAGCTATATTCTTTATTTGTAGGAAAATTAAACACTTTTTTTGCGTTCAAGCTAGTTTGGCAAGCAATCTCTTCTGGGTCAATACCTGTGATCTGTGAAATCTCTTTAACTATATAAGGCAAGTAACTTGGCTCATTTCGGCTACTTTTTGGCTTTGGCCTTATTGTTCGAGGGGTTAAATAAGGAGCGTCTGTCTCTATTAATAATCGGTTTAATGGAATCATACTAACAATATCACGTAATGCTTGCCCACGACGCTCATCACACAACCAACCCGTTATGCCAACATACATATCACTGGCAATACATTGGCTTAACTCTTCTTTTGAGCCCGTAAAGCAATGAGCCACCATAGCAGGAACTTTATCGAAATATGGCGTTAATATTTCAAACCACGGTTGAAACGCATCCCTTTGGTGTAAAAATAATGGCAGGCTAAGTTCAGCGGCTAGCGTTACTTGTTCTTTAAATACTTTTTGTTGCTGAGCTGGTGCTGAAAAGTTGCGATTAAAGTCTAAACCACATTCCCCAATGGCTTTTACTTGTGTTGCTAGTGCCAGCTGTTTTAGGTGTGCTAGATAATCATCAGTAACATGGTCAGCATCGTGAGGATGAACCCCAGCGGTACAATATAAGAAATCAGGAAATTCTTGCTGGTACTGCTGGCATAAAGACAAAGCTTGTTGGCTTTCAACAACACTGGTGCCGGTAATTAGTAACTGGCTTAAGTTTACGCTTTGGGCGCGACGAATGACATCAACGCGGTCTTTATCGAAGCGTTTATTCGTTAAGTTAACACCAATATCTATCAAGGCAGCATTTTGTAGGTATTTACCATCTAAAGAATTGCTATCCAATCTAACCTCGCCCTATTTCAGTCTTTTTACCTTCATGCGTTTATTGGTATTTTCTTTTTGTAAGAATACTGAACTCAGTGCTCCTTTTGATAAGGTCACTTCTTCATCTACCTTTAACTTTAATTTAGTGGTGTCTTTTTGTAGCCATTGTTGGCCATTACTAAAGGTAATTTTCCATTGACCTCGACCAACTTTCTTCAATTTACTGATAGTCAGCACAATACTATCTATTTCTTTAGCTTTCTCTTCAGCGGTTTTAGTAACTTGCTCTTTAGAAAAAGAATCTACTTGGGTTGCTGTAAACGTTGAGCTTTGTTGATCTTGAGTCTTACCAATTACCGCTGGCAACTCTTTAGTGAAAACTATTTGGTCGAAACATTTCAGCCTAGCTTTATCTGTCAAAACTTTACGACAAGTATCTAACTGCGTTGTTAAATCTTTTGCTTGTACTCTTGGCGATAATGCAGCAACGCTAAACGTTACAATAAGGATAAGGTTTTTTGTATTAATCATTATTTTGTTCCTGAGTGCCAATAGACTCATCTTCATCTTCTTTATGATACATAGAGGCGATAATAATACCGACTTCAAATAGTAACAACATCGGTACTGCTAGCATAGTTTGCGAAATAATATCGGGCGGTGTTAACAACATACCAATAACAAACGCTCCAACAACGACGTAAGGGCGCTTTTCACGAAGGCTGTCCGGTGTTGTCATCCCGGTCCAACACATCAGAATAATGGCAATTGGAATCTCGAAAGCGATACCAAAAGCAAAAAACAACTTCAAAATAAAGTCTAAGTAACTACTAATGTCTGTCGCTATCACTACCCCTTCGGGTGCAACCGAGGTAAAAAAAGCAAACACCACAGGAAAAACAAGGAAGTAGGCAAAAGCTATTCCGCCGTAAAATAATACGGTTGAACCCAGCATCAACGGTGCAATTAAACGTTTTTCATTGGCATATAAACCAGGTGCTACAAAAGACCACACTTGATACAACACAAATGGCATAGCAATAAATAATGATAACACCAATGTTAATTTAAAAGGGGCGAAAAAGGGTGATGCCACATCTGTTGCAATCATTTGCGAGCCTTGCGGCATCGTCTCTAATAATGGCTGAGCCACATATTGATAAAGATCTTGGGCAAAGTAAACGAGGCAACAAAAAACAAGCAAAACACCTAGTACTGAACGCAGTAGGCGATTTCGTAACTCTAATAAATGATCAAAAAGGCTAACACTTGGTGCTGGAGATGAACTCATGGTTGGGTTTTATCACTCGCTTTATCTATCGCTTGAGTAGAAGTCGTTGCAGGCTGCTTTATCACATCGGCTTCTGTAGTTGCTGTCGCTTCAGTGTCTGCTTTAACATTTGCCGATGAAGCAAGTGACGAAGATATCATTGAATCTAAAGCCTGAGTGTCTACTTTCTTAAACGGCTCATTCACAGATGCCGCAGCGTCTTGCAGCGTTTTTAACGATTCAGCTACTTCGGGGCTTAAATTTTGTAAATTGCTCTGTTCTGCTTTTTTTAAATTAGCATGCAATTCATGCACTCTAAGCTCTTCAGTGAGTTCGGTTTTAACCGTATCACTAAACTTTCGGGCACCACTGATCCAACTGCGAACTGTGCGAATCGCAACAGGTAGTCGCTCAGGGCCTAAAATAACAAGGCCCATAATTGCAATAAGGATTAATTCCCAAAAGCCAATATCAAACATAAACTAGGCCTGATCGGTTTCTTTAGCTTTAGTGGCTGCTTTATTTACATCTTCTGCAGAAGTTGTCGAGTTATCAGCTAAAGTATCTGAAGTCTTTTCAGCGCTATTTTTCTCAGCTTGTTCTTTTTCTTCACCGATAGCACTTTTAAAACCTTTAACCGCTGAGCCTAAATCACCACCTAAATTACGTAGTTTTTTAGTACCAAACAATAACACTACGATCACAGCAATAATTACTAGCTGCCAAATTCCGATACCACCCATAATAAATAAACTCCTGATTATATAAGCTCGCATACCTAGCTAAGCTGCTAGTTTATGCTCTAGTAAAGGCATTATATACCTAAATAACTCAGGGAAACGAGTAAAAGCAGTAAATGAATTCAGTTTGTATGAGCTAAAACAATATTTATTTTGTGGATTTTATTATTAGTCATAAAAAAGGCGCCTGATAAGCGCCTTTCAAATACTAATTATCTAGTACAAATAAATTAGTGAATTAGAATTTATAAGAAGTGTTAATAAAGAATGTACGACCAACAACATCATAGATATTTGGTACGGTATTCATATCATTGCCATCTGGCACTTCTTCTGGTTCAGTATCAAATAAATTTTTAATACCGCCCGTTACTTGCCAAGAATCGTTGATATGATAAGCAGTTGAAACATTGTGATAGATGACATCATCCGTTGTGTAAGCGTCACCCCATGCATTACCTTCCATACCTTGAATATAGTTCGCGGTATAAAGTAGGTTCCAATCCTCTGTTAAGTCTGCGCTTACCGTTAAGTTTGATTTAAGCTGAGAGTAGCCGCCCATGTTGCCATCGATAGTACCTTCATAGCTAATACCATCTTCTTCAAATTCAAGTAAATAAGTAGTATCAAGCATCACTTTAAAGATGCCTGTTGCATAGCTAATGTTCCAATCAATACCTGAGGTATTTTGCTGACCAATATTAGTCAATGTCGACGTCATATCGGACAAATCACCTGCTGGAGAAATATTGATAGTTTCACAAGCCATGGTATCACCGGCATAACACTTGTTCATTTCAGCTTGTAAATTGACACGACTAATGGCATTGGTGATATCAAACTGCCAGTAATCCATGGTAGTAGATAAGCCTTCAGTGATCTCCCAAACAACACCGGCAGTAAATGACTCACTTTCTTCTGGTTTTAAATCTTCATCACCGACATAATTAACAAGGATCTGCGAGTCTTCAGCATTGCCCCACGGATCATCTAAATAATCAAAAGAACCTGAGTTGCCACCGTATAATTCACTAACACTTGGCGCTCTAAAACCGGTTGCTGCCACAGCTCTAAGCATCAAACCATCGGTAATATTATAGGTTGCACCTAATTTCCACGTCGCTGCTCCGCCAAAAGTAGAGTAGTTATCGTAACGAGTTGCCGCTTCAACGGTAAATGAATCGGTTACTGGCACTGAAATCTCACCATAGATAGATTGAACAGAATAGTTACCTTCTGTTGGATCTTGCTGTGCTGCAGTGCTCTCACCGGCTTGAGTAATTAAGTCTGGTGTGTAGTAACCACTTTCAAAACGACTTTCAACACCGACTGCGTAGCCGATGTCTGATTCATTAACACCACTAAAACCTGCTGCTAAGGTAAACTGCTCATTGCCACCTTCGTTTTGCTCAGTGTACATAATGCCTTCATCAGCTAAGAATTCATTAGTGATCCCATCATTTTTAAACCACATATCTTGGTGCTGATAAATACTTTGTTCCATGTTACCAGCATGAATTGAGTTACCAACACTGTCTTTAGCATCATTACGGCCATAAGTTGCTGACATATCCCACTGAGAGTCATTACTTAAGAAACCTGTTAAGCCAATTGACGCACGGTACGTATCAGTTTCTTGTCCATAAATACGCGGACCGGCATCAGTCATGCGACGTTTATATAATAACTCTTCAGGAACGTTGCCATTTTCATCTTTAAACTGGCCAGCATATTTATCATCTAACATGCTTGTGTCTAAATCGATAGCTGCTGGTTGTGGTGCCATTTGTTGATTTGATTCACGGCGGGTATACATGAAATCAACGTTTAACTCAGTATCGTTAGCTACTTCTGTTGTATAGCTAGAGAATAAGCTGAATAATTCGTTGGGTGTTTGCGCGTAGCTAGAAGTTGTATAGTCATAAGAAGAGTCACGTGGTACAAAGCCACCTTCACCGTCAGGTACCAAGCCACCTAAAGTTCCTTCTGGAATGTATGATGATTCACCGGGTGGTACAAAATCGCGATCTGATTGAATGACTTCACCACGGTTAGAATATTGTAGACCTACAACGAGATTTCCACCGGCAACTTCACTACCGTGTAAAATGCTTATACCGCCACTTTCACCGTCACCTTTATCCGTGATGCTACCATCCGCTGAAATTTCAGTTCCTTGATAGTCTTTCTTGGTGATGATGTTAACAACACCAGCAATAGCATCAGAGCCATAGACTGCTGAAGCACCATCTTTTAATATTTCAATGGATTGAATCATTGAAACAGGAATCGTATTTAAATCTACGGAAGAGTCAGCACCAGTACCTGAGGCCACCATACGACGACCATTCATTAATACCAATGTACGTTGCACTCCCATACCACGTAAGTTAACGGTGGCACTACCACCTGAACCGTTGTTTGAGGTTGAACCTAAGCTCATACCTGCTGCGGCTGGTTGCATAGATAAGATTTCTTCTACAGAGGTGTAACCACTTTTACTGATAAAGTCTGATGAGATTACTGTCACTGGGCTAGCAGTTTCAATATCTGTTCTGTTGATGCGTGAACCTGTTACGGCAATACGCTCTACTTCTTCAGCGCCTTCTTGAGCAAATGCTTGTATTGAAGTTACTGATGTTGCGGCTAGGGAAATCATTACTGCGCGGGAAACTATATTCTTTCTGGCTGTTCTTAGGCTCATTACTTCTACCTTTTTATCGTTAGTTTATTGGTAACTGATGTATACCTACGCCATTCAAAGTGATAAAAACTATGCACAGAAAGTATGGGTAGATAACAATCAACTGCCATTAATACTGCGTGATTTATTTGCAAAAGTTCGTTTTCAAGTGTTGTAATTTAGTCAAGTCTGATACAACTTGGTGTCTTTGTTGGTGATATGTGTGAAGACTTGTAACTGGTAGTGGCTACTTTTTAATTAAGCGCTCGACTAATTGACTAATATTTGCGCTAAACGGAAGTATTGCCTAATAAGGCACCTTATTGCAGACATAAAAAAACCGACATAAGTCGGTTTCTTAAAAGAAGTTATAGCGTAGGTTAATCAAATACCATGGTGTTTTTCAGCTTAGACAAGGCATTTTTCTCTAACTGCCTTACACGTTCTGCTGAGATTTGATATTTATTCGCTAACTCTTGCAGTGTTGATTTATCTTCAGCTAACCAACGAGTCTTAATAATATCTTGACTGCGATCATCAAGAGCAACTAATGCTGTAGATAACTTCTGGTTAGCGTGGCTTTCCCAGTTATCATTTTCAACTTCAACCGCTAAATCTGACTGCTTATCTTCAAGGTACTGTGCTGGAGAGAAGTTGCTCGCACCAATATTATCATCATCATCTTTAGATAACTCAAATGCTTGGTCGTGGCTGCTCATACGAGATTCCATTTCCATAACATCTTTAGTACTTACCCCTAGGCTTTCTGCAACAGTATTTACTTCTTCATTGCTAAACCAACCTAGACGCTTTTTATTTTTACGTAAGTTGAAAAATAATTTACGTTGCGCTTTGGTCGTGGCAACTTTAACGATGCGCCAGTTTTTAAGTACGTACTCATGAATTTCTGCTTTAATCCAATGAACAGCAAAAGACACTAAACGTACACCCACTTCAGGGTTAAAGCGTTTAACCGCTTTCATTAAACCAACATTGCCTTCTTGAACTAAGTCAGCTTGTGGTAAACCATAACCTGCATAGCCTTTAGCAACATGAATAACAAAGCGAAGATGCGACATAATTAATTCTTGTGCCGCTTGTAAATCATTATCATTGTAGAGGCGAGTAGCCAGATCATGCTCTTTTTCAGCCGTAAGCATAGGAATGCTATACGCTGATTGCATATATGCTTCAATACTTCCACTCTGTGGTACGGTAAGTTGCATTGTTTGACTCATTTTACTCTCCTTTTCTTCTTTAATTCGCCCGCGATTATAACATAAATCGACGCTCTTTGCGATAGCGGGGATATGAACACTAGCCTAATAGAAAGGGCAACACAAGGCGATATTACAATATTTTGATGAATTAAATGTGACGATTTGTAAGTAGCTTAATTTTTCTAAATTAAACTACTTGCTAAACAGTGGGTTATTTTGCTTGATTAAAAAATAATAAAGTAACAAGAATTAGTCGGCGTTAGGCTCAATTGCCTTAATATGCTGGCTCACAGAGATATAACTACCAACTAAAGCAAGTACTATGGCAAAGGCTATCAGCATTAATGCTTCGCTCATGGCTAAACCTTGCAATTGAAAGTTACTTTGATAGAGCTGACTTAAGTCACTTATCGCATAACCTAGGTACCAAGCTAGTATTGCCACAGCAATACATGAGAGTATGCCGCCAAAAATGCCGTACCAAATACCCGCATATAAAAATGGTCGTTGAATAAAGCTATCCGTTGCGCCAACTAACTTCATAATAGCAATAGCATCTTTTTCATTTAAGATAGCTAATCGAATGGTATTGCCAACAATAAGAACTACAGATAAGCAAAGTAGTAAGGCAACACCAAGTACGATATCTTCGATTAAACGGGCCATAGATTCTAAGCGGGTTAACCATTCTAAATCGAGCTTGCCCTGCTCTACTTCACGCTCTTTAAGTAACTTAGCCAATAATGAATTCGCTGCCTGTGCTTGGCTTGCTCTTTGAGTCGGGGTAACAAGTAGTGTGGCGGGTAAGGGGTTTTTATCTAGATATTCTAGCGACTGACCAAAGCCTGATAAAATTTTAAACTCTTTCAGTGCTTGCTCAGCTGAAATGTAGCGCACTTCAGCGACATCATTATAAAGACTTACTCGTTTAATTAAATTCTGCGCACTCTTTTCACTGGTGGAGAGTTTTAAAAACAAGGTGATTTGTGAAGCACTATCCCACTGTTCACTGACTTGCTCAGCATTTTTCACAAACAAATGTAGTGTTGCCGGTAGCGCTAAACTAATGCCCAAAACAAAAATGGTCATTACGGTAGTAAAAGGTGTGCGCCATAAATTGCCTAAACTGCCAATGGCTTGTTGGGCGTGACGTATAGGTAAAGTTAATATCCGTGATAATAAACTTGAACGCTCTGACAAACCGCTACTATGCATATTACTCATCAGCAGCTCCTTGGGCGTGAAGACCATCAACTATGCCGTCGTTAATCATGGTGCCTTCTTTTAGAGTTAACGTGCGGTACTTCATACGCGCGATCAACCCTAAATCATGGGTAGCGATAAGTACGGTAACACCTGCGGCATTAAATTCTTCAAACAGACTAATAATATCTAAAGATAACTTAGGATCTAAATTACCGGTTGGCTCATCGGCGAGTAAAATAGGTGGCTTATTAACAATAGCTCTGGCAATACCAACACGCTGTTGTTCACCACCTGATAGCATATGGGGGTAACATTTTAATTTAGCACTTAAGTGCACTTTATCTAGCGCAGTTTCAACACGCTTTTTGATTTCTTTACGACTAACGCCTTCAATTATCAAAGGCAAAGCGACATTATCAAAAACGGTACGATCTTTAAGTAAGTTATGGTTTTGAAAAATCATACCTATGCCACGGCGAACGTATGGCACTTGTTTATATTGAATATCAGATAATTCGGTATGATTAACTTGAATACTGCCTGAGCTAGGCTTTTCCATTAAAGAGATTAACTTTAATAAAGTACTTTTACCTGCGCCAGAGTGACCTGTTAAAAATGCCATCTCACCGCTTTCTAAGCTAAAACTGACTTGTTTTAATGCCAGAAAACCACCCGGATAGGTTTTATTTACCTTATTGAAATTAATCATATTATTTTTATTTTGAATGCGACTTAGTCGGATAACTTAGCATAATTACCCGACTTTATTTACTATTTAATTACTAAAAATTGCTTCAATGAAGTCGTCATCATTAAACGGCCTTAGATCATCAATACCTTCACCAACACCTAAATAACGAATGGGAATGTTGTATTTATCTGCAACCGCAAAAACAACACCACCTTTGGCTGTGCCATCAAGCTTAGTTAGCGTTAATCCAGTAAGACCAACCGCTTCGTCAAATAACTTAGTTTGACTCAAGGCGTTTTGACCAGTACCAGCATCTATTGTAAGCATTACTTCATGTGGCGCGTTTGGATCTAACTTTTTCATCACTCGAGATATTTTTTCAAGTTCTACCATTAAGTGGTCTTTATTTTGTAAACGCCCAGCGGTATCTGCAATTAAAACATCTACTTTACGTGCTCTTGCAGCTTCTAACGCATCAAATACAACTGATGCACTATCAGCACCAGTATGCTGTGCAATTACAGGGATATCATTTCTTTCACCCCAAACTTGTAACTGCTCAACAGCTGCGGCTCTAAAGGTATCACCAGCGGCTAACATAACTGATTTACCTTGTTCTTGAAACTGCTTAGCAAGTTTACCTATGGTTGTTGTTTTACCAACACCATTTACACCTACCATTAAGATAACAAAAGGTGTATGTCTGTCTCTTATACACATCTCCGAGCCCACGAGACCGTACTAGATCT
>CAJXPG010000063.1 GCA_913057925.1 uncultured Colwellia sp.
AAATTTCGAACGGTGTTGGTGTTGAGCGTGTATTCCAGACACATAGCCCAATTGTAGATTCAATTGAAGTGAAACGTCGCGGTGATGTTCGTCAATCTAAACTTTACTACTTACGTGAACGTTCAGGTCGCTCTGCACGTATCAAAGAGAAATTGGCTAAGAAGTAGAAATACTTTTTATACAAATTTCTGTAAAGAAAGATTGAAAAAAAGCCTGAATAATTCGTTATTCAGGCTTTTTTGATTTTTAGCCTTTGAGATTGTTATTGATACCTTGCAATTGTTTATTTCAACAACTTTACTAACTAATACTAAGTAATCTAAGCTTGGGATGATAAATAGCTCGCTAGTCGCTACTTCTCCTTACTTAAGTCACTAGAGCAAGACTAATCTGATGAATGAATCAGTGTCATTGCTAATGGTATGGAGATTTTTATTGTAAGCTGTGCAATTTTTTTATGTTATTTCGTGTCAACTTAGTTATAAGTAATTAATTCATTTCTGTTTGCCTAGAAACAAGGACTTATCATGGCGTCAATGAGCAAACCTTACCTAGTTAGAGCGTCACTTTTAGCAGGCTTCGCCATCTTTATGGGGTTAGCGTTGTCTTTTGTTGTTTATCAATCAACAGTTAATGTTAAAAGCAATGCCATTGATTTAGTGAGCCATCGAATTCCTATCTTAACGGGTATTAACGAATTAATGGCGGACTTAAGTGAGCAAGAGCGCATCATTTATGAATATTATCGCTCACAAGATAATGATGCATTCCTTAAATCTTCAGCAGAAATAAAAAACACTTTTCACATGCACCTTTCGGTGATCTTATCGCAAGAACGTTTTGCTAAAGAAGCTGATTTAATCGTGCAAAACCAGCTAAAAGTAGAGCTTTTATTTAAGCAATTTTATCAAGGCATGCAATTAGATGACGATAACTGGGATGAGTTACGTGAAATTTTAACGGAAGTTTCAACTATCCGTAGGCAATTATTACCAACGCTAAAATCTATTGAGCAACAAACCAAGCAAACAGTGGATGAAGGTCACCAAGCAACGCTTGCGCAAATGGAAATATCGCACTGGTTGGTCATCATCTATGGTATTGCTATTTTACTTATTGCAGGGGTTGTATCTTGGTATATCCGTCAATACATACTCACCCAAGCAAAAAATACTCGGCTAGCTCTATTTACTCATAGAAATCCTAACCCAATTTTGAGTGTTAATAATCTAGGGGAAGTAGTATTTGCCAATCCAGCCTGTGAAACGTTATTGGCCTTTATGGGCTACAAAGGTAATGAGTTAGAGCACTTGCTGCCAAGTAACTTTATGGCAATAAGGCAGCAATTAGCAGCCAAGCAAAATCATAGTATTGTCATTGAGCAAGTACTGAATGAGCATATTTTACAGATTAGTATCTATTGGCATGATGAAATTGATGCTTATGATATTCATATTCAAGATGTGACTGAGGGTAAACTTGCAGAAGAGCAGGTGAACCATTTAGCATTTTATAATCAAGAAACCAACTTACCTAATCAATATAAATTTAATAGTGATATTGATAATGCGATTGAGCGTGGGCAAAAATTCTCTCTGGGGGTTTTTGCTATTAGAGCTTTTAATGAGAAAGTCAGTACTTTAGGCATTGAAGCAACAGAGGCTTTAGTTAAGGCATTGGCGCATAAAATTTCTCAAGCTTTGCCGGTAGGTGTTCATTTTTATCAAACGAACGACAGTCAGTTCGCACTGCTTTGTCACAGCAGTGATAACACGTTAGCACTACAGAAACTAACTCAAGTAGTTACCGACGTCGCTGAAAATGCACTGATAACGCATTGTGGTGAGTTCTTTGTCGAACTTGATTTTGGTTACAGTTGTTACCCAGCTCATGGACGTGAAAGGAATACCCTGATTAAAAATGCCCATAGTGCACTTGCTATTGCTAATGACAATGTACATGACAACTTTTGTCTATACGATGCCGAGTTTACTCAGCGCCAGCAGAAAAGTAGTGAGTTAATTAATAAATTGCGTCATGCACAGGAAAGGCAAGAGTTGTTCTTAGTGTTTCAACCGCAACTTGATGTTCAGAGCAATCGAATCACCGGTTTGGAAACCTTGGTTAGGTGGCAGCACCAAGGTGAAATTATTTCACCCGCAGATTTTATTCCGTTAGCAGAGCAGTCAGGATTAATTATTCCCATTGGGCAATGGATCTTGGAACAAGCTTGTTTATTTGCCAAGCGTTTAGTGGACATGGGGTATATTGATATCATCGTTGCAGTAAATGTTTCACCTAAACAATTTACTCACCCACAATTTTGCCATGTTGTACAAAAGGTGCTAGAAAATGTGCAGCTACCAGCACGAAACCTTGAGTTGGAAATAACGGAAGGGGTATTTATGCATAATGAAGAAAATACCCTGGCGGTATTGCAGCAACTTAAATCTTCGGGTCTACACCTATCTATTGATGATTTTGGCACAGGGTACTCATCACTGTCTTATTTGAAACGCTTCCCAATTGATAAGTTGAAAATAGATCAATCATTTATCAAAGAATGTCATGAAAACGAAGAAGATAAAGCCATTATTAAAACGATTGTTTCTTTAGGTAAAAGTTTAAACCTGTCACTGATTGCAGAAGGGGTAGAGGAAGAAAGTCATTTTGAATATTTACGCAGTTTAGGCTGTGATGAAATCCAAGGGTACTGGTTTAGTAAGCCTGTTGAAGAGGCACAACTGATCAAATTACTTCAGGAAAAAGGCGGTGATATCCAAGTTGAGCCATTGCAAGTTAGTCATAAGCTTAATAGCTAAACCATATGACTGCTTAAAAAGGCAGTCACATTAGTATTCTCATCACTAGAACAAAATATTAACTAAGCGTTCGATTAAATAACTCAACTGACATGCCATAAACCCGCATCGCCAGTTGAGGATCATAACGCTCGCCCTCATCACGCATAAAAGCATGGGAGGCGTTAAATTCATGCCAAGAGAACACATTACCAGAGGCAAGTAAGTTCTTATGGATAAGCATACGACCTTCATCTGGAATATGAGGATCTTGCTTGCCAAAAATCATCATTAATTCGGCCTTGATATCCTTAGTGCGCGTTAATGAATCATTGTCTTCGTCGCTAGGCAAATCACCAGAATGAATATCGGTAGCATACAAACAAGCAGCCGCTAAAATATCGTTATTTAAAGCAGCGCGATAAGCCAGATGTCCACCAATACAAACCCCCATAGTGCCTATTTTACCCGTGCAATACTCTTGCTGCTGGATAAAGCTTACTAACGATTGCGTATCACTATCATGATGCTCTAACGGCTTAGTCCACTTATCTTGATTTCCTTTATCTTTACCAATATCGTCATAGCCAAGTACCGTTCCAATAGGGTTTAACTCATGAAAGACCTCAGGAACAAGTACCACAAAGCCATGGCCAGCCATTAATGCAGCGGTGCGAGCTATAGGTGCGGTTTGTTGAAAAATCTCTGAATAAAATATAATGGTTGGAAATTTACCTTGGGCCTTTGGGCGATAAATATAGGTACGCATGGTACCTGTTGGAGTCTCTATGTCATGGCTATGCTGCTGAATGATCATTAGTGGTAAAAATCCTTGTCGATGAAGTGGGAATGATAATAATGCTTCAGTTTACCCATAATCATGAATAAAAGTAGCATTATTATTTGTTAATAGTTCTTATGATGACAAGTACAAAGCTGTATAATAAACATCCATCATAATAAGGTGGTTAACTAAAAACTTAAAAAGGTAATAAAATGAGTAAACGAAATAAAAAGCCGAACGTGGCAAATAAAAATGAAAGCGATTTAGGTCGAGGAAAAATTAACGATAACTTTTTAGCGGCGTTAGTAACGTCAAAAGTTTATAAAATGCAGGTCGTTAAAGCGAAGAAAGGTAAAGGCTCATACCAACGTAAAGCAAAGTACTCAAGACAAGAGTCTTATTTAATAGCAGCATAGTAAACATACTCGCTGTTATTAAATAAGGCTTTTAGAGAAGTTGCTAAATTAGTTTGATACCTTTAGCCAATCTTTCGGGGCTAAATAGTTACTTAAATTTGCTTCAGCACTGCCTTTGTCAGCTTGGTAGTTATATTCCCAGCGGGCAAGTGGCGGCATAGACATCAAAATAGATTCAGTTCTACCGCCTGACTGTAATCCGAACAAAGTACCTCGATCAAACACTAAGTTAAACTCCACATAACGTCCACGACGATATAGCTGGAATTGGCGCTCTTGCTCACCATAGGCATCATTTTTACGTCGCTCCATTATCGGCACATAGGCATCAATAAACCCTTGCCCAACCGCTTTAACATAATTAAAGCAAGTGTCAAAATCCCACTGATTTAAATCATCAAAAAATAAGCCACCTATGCCGCGAGTCTCATCGCGATGCTTAAGGTAAAAGTATTCATCACACCACTTTTTATGCTCGTTATAAACGTTATCGCCAAACGGCTGGCATAAATCAAAAGCGGTTTGATGCCAGTGCTCAACATCTTCATCAACAGGATAGAAAGGGGTTAAATCAAAGCCACCACCAAACCACCATACCGGTTTTTCACCTTCTTTCTCAGCAATGAAGAAGCGAACATTGGCATGTGAGGTTGGGATATTGGGGTTTTTGGGGTGAATCACTAATGAAACACCACACGCTTGCCATGTTCTACCAGCAAGCTCTGGGCGATGTGCTGTTGCCGACGGGGGTAATTTGTCACCAGATACCACCGAAAAGTTTACCCCACCTTGCTCTATGATGGTGCCATTGGTCATCACTCGCGTTCTGCCACCACCACCTTCTTTACGTTGCCAGTTATCTTCGATAAAGCGCGCTGAGCCATCTGCTGCTTCAAGGGCAAGGCATATCTTGTCTTGTAGACTTTTAAAGAATTCTATAATGGTGGATATTTCTACATTTGATGAGCTGTCTTGAGAGTCCATTAAGTTACCGTAAGTTTAGCATTAACAATATGCTAGCCATTGTAGGTAATGGCTCTTAGGCTGGCAAGTAAAGCTGAACATAGTGGGAGATTTATTGTGCTTAACTCCTGTTGCACAGTCGAGTGCACTAATTGAGTGCAAGCTGCCCGTTGTCTTGGGTGTATTTGGTGCACCTAAGCGCTTTTTTAATGCGTTGTTTTTTTAACTTATTGGTTTTATTGTTTTTATTTTTTGGCGTGCTTTGTGCTTTCTGGTGGGTAGTTTTAAAAATACTTTAATGGAAAGAATATGAGCAAAGCATTACTTCTCTTTTTAACTTTATTGAGCTTGTTTACCTCGTCAGGGGCCTTAGCGCAAGATGCCGTCCTTAGTGGTGCCAACACCAGTTGGATTTTAACCTCTACCGCGTTAGTACTATTAATGACATTACCGGGGCTAGCACTTTTTTATGGTGGCCTAGTTCGTAAAAAGAATGTTTTGTCCATTTTGATGCAATGTTTTGCCATTGGCTCAATTTCATCCATTTTATGGTTGGTGGTTGGTTATAGTTTGGCCTTTAGTGAAGGTAATGGCTTTATTGGTGACTTATCAAAAGTGATGATGCATGGAATAACCAAGGATGCACTCTCTGGTGATATTCCTGAAACCTTGTTTATGTTATTTCAAATGACCTTTGCAGTGATAACTCCGGCACTTATTATTGGTGGTTTTGCTGAACGGATGAAGTTTTCCTCGGTATTATTGTTTAGTGGCTTGTGGCTACTTGCCGTTTATGCTCCCGTCACACACTGGGTTTGGGGCGGTGGCTGGTTAGCGCAAATGGGCGTTTATGATTTTGCTGGTGGTATTGTGGTGCATATTACTGCAGGTACTGCGGCATTAGTTGCTGCACTGGTTGTTGGCCCAAGACGCGGCTTCCCTAAAACGCCGATGTTACCGCATAACTTAACTATGACAGTTACTGGTGCTGGCATGTTATGGGTTGGCTGGTTTGGCTTTAACGGTGGTAGTGCATTAGCGGCCAACGGTGATGCTTCTATGGCAATGTTAGTAACCCATATTTCCGCTGCAGCAGGTACCTTAACGTGGGCAGCAATTGAATGGAAAAAATTTGGTAAAGCCAGTGTGCTTGGCGCGGTAACTGGCATGGTTGCCGGTCTTGGTACCATTACACCGGCCTCAGGTTTTGTTGGTCCAGGTGGCGCACTAATTATCGGCGTAAGCGCTGGTTTTGTTTGTTTCTATTCAACGGTTTATATCAAGCAAAAACTTAAAGTAGATGATTCACTAGATGTTTTCCCTGTGCATGGTGTTGGCGGTATTTTAGGTACCTTGTTAGCTGGTGTTTTCTCGGCAACTAGCCTTGGTGTGTTTAGTGGCTTTGGTTTTGCAGAAGGTATTAGCACTATGAGCGAACAAGTTGGCGTTCAGCTTATTGGTATTATTTCAACCTTGGTTTATACGGCCGTGGTGACTTATATTTTACTTAAATTAGTCGCACTATTGACAGGTGGTTTGCGTGTTGATGAAGAGCAAGAAGTTAATGGTCTTGATCAAGTCGAACATGAAGAGTCAGGCTATAACTTATAAACCTCTGTTACTGATAAACAATAAGAGGCTAACAAACACGTTAGCGCTCTTTTTGCATTTTAATACCAACCCCCACTGTCATGTATCTGCAATATTATCGACATCAAAGCGTCACACTTCTAAAACATTTTTGTCATTTTACTCCCTTACCATGTAGCCAAATCTATCAATGTGATTCGTTTTACCGGCAATGAGTAATCAAATGAAACTCTGCGCCAAACACTAAATTCATTATTAATTGCTGCGGAGCAAGTGGAAAATGCAAAATATAAAAACATTTAAATACAGCGTGATAGCAACGGCTTTATCAATTGGTTTATCGGCTTGTGGTGGTGACATCAACCTAACTTCAGATGTCGATAACTCAGTAGGCGACACATATATTGAAAACCCAACTACATCACCAACTACTCCTGTTGGAGATGGTAAGTCTTTACCGGGTAAAGCGAATACAGCATTGAGTGCTGAAGTTTCAGCAAGCCTTGGTTTTGATGTGCAAGTACAAGTACTTGATAGCAATGTTAGCGAGAACACTACGCTTGTTGCCAGTGTTGATGGTAAGCCTGTTATGTACGCAATCAGTGGTGCACTAGAAGTGGGCGGTATTATTCAAGCTTCTCAATCTCGCAGCATTAATGGTCAGTCAAGTAAAGCACGTGACCCGGAAAATGATGTAGTGCTAACTATTGAACCAGGCGCTGTGTTGTTTGGTCAGTCAGGTAATGATTACTTGGTTGTGCATCGTGATGCAAAAATTATGGCTGAAGGTAGTAAAACTAAGCCAATCATCATGACGTCAATTCAAGATGTTAAAGGTGAAGCGACGGCTGCTGGTCAATGGGGCGGTGTGGTTATTTTAGGTAATGCGCCATCGAACAAGTGTCCAACAGATGGCAGCGATTGTGCACTGCAAGTTGAAGGTGTTGCAGAAGGTGCTGTTTTTGGTGGCACTGACTGGGAAGATGATTCAGGTGTTTTAAAGTATGTTGTTGTTAAATATGCAGGCTTTGAAATTGCACCAGACAATGAGTTAAATGGTATTACTTTTGGTGGTGTAGGCTCTGGTACAACCGTTGATTATATCCAAGTGCACAGCAATGCCGATGATGGCGTAGAGTTCTTTGGTGGCGCAGTTAATGCTAAGCATTTAGTACTAACGGCTAACAAAGATGACAGTGTTGATTGGGACAATGGCTTTAAGGGAATGCTACAGCACGTTTATATTGAACATGCCAAAAATGCTGGTGAAGCAAACCGCGCTATCGAAGCCGATAACGATGGTTCAAGCCCTGGCAAAGAGCCACAATCAAACCCTACCATTGCTAACATGACCATTATTGGTAACAACTTTGATACCGCTGATAAAGACTCTGAAGGTATTTATTTACGTGAAGGTACTGCAGCAAAAATCTTTAATACCGTGATTACAGGTCCTAGTGAAATGGGCGAGTGTCTAGAGTTTGAAGGCGGTGCAACTTCATCGGTTACTGTTGATAACGCTAACAGTGGCAAAATCGTTATGCAAAACGTGGTTATGGCGTGTAACAACGGTGAAAGCTTTAAAAATGCTAAGGCCGATGATGGATCAGTTTTACTTGATTTAGCCACTTGGTTCACTGATGAGTCATCAAACAGCATTAGTACTTCAGTACTTATTGGTGAGTCAGGTATTCCTGATAGCGGATCACCGTTAATCGCTGCGAATGCAGGTCAAGATGTTGCTTCAACACAAAATGCATTTTTTGACAGTGTTGATTATGTTGGTGCTTTAGATGGTGACACAGACTGGCGTCAAGGTTGGGCATTTGGTTTTGGCGGTGGTGTGGTTACAGCATCAGCAGAAACTGAAGGTTGTCCAACTGGCACATCAGCAATTTCACCCGCTGACGGAATTACCACAACTTGTCAGTTATCAGGCACTATCACCAGTGATATCACGTTAACTGCAAATAACCTGTATGCCTTAAGTGGTGCGGTATTTGTCGGTAATGATAAAGCGGATAGCGCGACATTAAGTATTGAAGCCGGTACGAAAATCTTTGGTCGCTCAGGTAATGATTACTTAGTGGTAAGCCGCGATTCAAAAATTGAAGCCAATGGCAGCGAAAGTGCGCCGATTACCTTTACTTCAAGTGAAGATATTACTAATGGCGAAACAGGTGCTGGTCAATGGGGCGGTATTGTTCTATTAGGTAATGCACAATCTAACAAATGTCCTACCGATGGTAGTGACTGTGCGCTGCAAGTTGAAGGTGTACAAGAAGGTGCGGTATTTGGTGGTACAGATGATACTGACAGCTCAGGTACATTACGTTATGTAGTGGTTAAGCATGCAGGTTATGAAATTGCCCCTGATAATGAATTAAACGGTATTACTTTTGGCGCTGTCGGCTCAGGTACTAAAGTTGAGTACATTCAAGTGCATGAGAATGCAGATGACGGTATTGAGTTCTTCGGTGGTACGGTAAATGCTAAATATGTAGTACTAACGTCAAATCAAGATGACAGTGTTGATTGGGATAACGGTTATCGTGGTAACTTACAATACGTATTAGTTAAACATGCTCCTGATGATAGCGCTGCAAACCGCGGTATTGAAGGTGATAACGACGGCTCTACACCAAACAAACTACCTCAGTCAAACCCAACTATTGCTAACATGACTATCATTGGTAACAACTTTGATACCGCAGATAAAGACTCTGAAGGTGTGTACTTACGTGAAGGTACACGTGCTCAACTACATAACTTTGTGGTAACGGGTGCTGACGGTATGGGCGAGTGTTTAGAAATAGAAGGCGGTGCCACGACATCTGTCACTGCACAGCAAGCTACGGCTGGCGAAACGGTAATTTCTCACTCGGTGTTTGCGTGTACTGAAAACTTCAAAGATGCGAAAGCAGAAGATGGTTCAGTATTACTTGAAACAGGTGATTGGGTGCTAAACCAAAACCCAACATTAAATACTGATAACAGCACCGCACTTAATATGTCGGCAGTGCTAAACGGTATCTTTACTATCGATACCACCACAGCGAAAGACTTTACCGGACATGCCTTTTTTGAAAATGCTAACCACATCGGTGCCGTCTCTTCTGACAATAACTGGACAGCTAACTGGGCAGTAGCCCTAGATTAATCGACAGTCCAACTGATTAATCACAGTAAGTTGTAAAATAGCAAAGTCGCTGCCGATAAGCCTGGCTTATAAGCAGCGCATCTTTGCTAACTAACACTACAACTCCCCAGTAAATCTCCCGTTAATGAGGTTAACAATGAACACAAGATTTAAATGCCTAAGTCTTGCTATCGCTGCAAGTTTATCAATCAATACTGCCTATGCTGAAGATGAAAGCGCAACAGCAGAAGAGCAAGCGATGGAAGAAGTGGTTGTTAAAGCAAGCCGCTTAAAAGGCACTGCTAGTGCGGTAATGCAAGAGCGAAAAAACCAAGCCTTTATTGCTGATATCTTAGGTGCAGAGCAAATATCGCGCACCGGTGATTCTGATGCAGCAGCAGCGCTTCGTCGAGTCACAGGTATAACCCTAGTTGACGGCAAATATATTTATGTTCGTGGCCTAGGTGAGCGATTCTCAAGTACTCAATTAAATGGCGCAGCGGTGCCTAGTCCAGACCCAACGCGTACGGTTATCCCGCTAGATTTATTTCCATCATCGATTATTGAATCATTGTCGGTCCAAAAATCTTACTCAGCTGATATGCCAGCGCATTTTGCCGGTGGTAACGTTGATGTCAGACTGAAATCTATTCCGAGTGATTTTGTCTTCACTATGCAAGGCAAACTTGGTGGTAACAGCAATAATTTTGATGACGGCTTATCGTACAATGGTGGTGACGATGACTGGTACGGCATTGATGATGGCACACGTGCAGCGCCAGCGTCTTTACAAAATTTATGGCAAAGTCATACGCCGCTTAATGATTTATCTCAACAAGAGAACCGTGAAATAGCGGCTCAAATGAATCGAGATTATGATCCTGAAGTGACCAGCATTAATCCAAATACCGGTTTAGATATTACCCTTGGTGATCGTTATGATTTTGATGATTTCCGCTTAGGTTTTTTAACCGCGCTTTCTTACGATAATAAATGGCAAGTCTCAGAAGAGTACGAAGGACAAGACTTTACCTTTCAACAAGGTCAAGACGGTAATGATGACAGCTGGTCAATGGTACGTGGCTTTGATGATATTCAGTCAACCGAGCACACGGTTCGCTTCTCGGGCATGGTTAACCTAGGACTTGAATATAAAAGAGATCACCGTATTGATTTTAGCTCTTTGATTTTACATGACACTCGAGACGAGATCCGCGACAAATTAGGTAATACCAATAACGTCACTATCAGTGATGGTTTACGAGTACGTGATAGCGAAGTCATTTACGAAGAGCGTGAGATGATCGCCAATCAAATTCGCGGCACGCACAACTTTAGTTCACTGTGGAATTTAGGCGCAGACTGGTTCTATTCAGATGCGCGCTCGAACCGTTATGCACCGGGTAATATTTCAACCCGTTATATTCTCGCTGATGGCTCTAATGGTCAGCCTGAAGACGGTATTTTTGACCCGGTGAATGAAAGTTCGCTACGAAAAGCAACAACAGCTTCAAGATTTAGCTTTCAGGATCTTGATGATAATGTTGAAAACTACGGTTTTAATTTCTCGCTACCTATTTACTTTAGTGATGTGGAGCTAGAAATAAAAGCTGGCGGTAATTTTATCGAGAAAACCCGTGATGCTATGGCAAGACGTATTGATGTGAATACGCTAGCCTTTGATGATTTAGATTTAACGGGTCATCAAATGAATGTCATTCTAAATGATGATGTGATGTTAAATCACCCGTTAAGTGGCAATGAGTTAGTTATTCGCGATACTTCGGTTGCCGGTGATGATTATTATTCAGCACAACTGGTTGATGCCTATTTTATTAATAGTGACTTCTTCATTGCCCAAAAATGGCGTGCCAGTTTAGGGTTACGTTATGAAGATTTCCGTCAAGTGGTGGCACCGCTTGACCCAGCAACCGGTAAATTCGATTTACCGCCTGTACCGACTACTGATGATTTAGAAGCATTGGCTTTTAAAGAAGATGATGTCTTTGGCGCTTTAGCATTAACTTACTTGCTTGATGATGAAATGCAATTTAGAGCATCGTATGCACAAACTACTATTCGTCCAGATATTAGGGAAGTCGCTCCGGCAACGTACATTGACCCATTAACAGGCTTCCCCATTGGTGGAACACCTAGTGTCAGAAGTACGTTAATCGACAACTACGATTTACGATGGGAATGGTACCTACAAAGTGGTGAAAACTTATCTGTAGGTTTGTTCTACAAAGATATGGATCAACCCATTGAAGCAGTTCAATCTCCTGCTCAAGATGGTCCACCACTTATTCGTATCGCCAATGCCGAAGATGGCTATGTTTATGGTTTAGAATTGGAGTTCTTGAAAGACTTTAACTTTATCGGTGAGTTTGCAGGTATAAGTGGCGCAGATTTCTTTTTGTCAGGTAACTTTACCTTAAGTGAATCAGAAATAAACATTGATACACAAAAAGTTGTTGAGCAAACAGAAGTGTCTACCACCATTACTAATCCAACGCGTGCGATGACAGGTCACTCTCCTTGGGTGGTTAACTTGAATTTAGGTTGGGATGCGCCAAACGGCAACCACAGTGCAACATTAGCGTACAACGTATTTGCTGAGCGTATTATTATTCCAGGTATTGACGGTAAAGATGATGCTTACGAGCAACCTTTTCATTCGTTAGACATGGTGTATACCTATTACCCAACTTATTCATCAACGTTAAAATTTAAGGTACAAAATATCTTGAATCAGAAGAAAGAAATTGAGTTTGAAGATACCTTGATGCGCAGCGAAACCAAAGGTGTTGCCTTTGAAGTAGCTTTGAAATGGGACTTCTAATTAATGGACTTGGTAAAGCGTTAGACAATTGAAGTAAGTAAACCACTAGGTTTAGTAAATCTGAGTAGTTAACTCCCTTACAACTCAGGCACTCTTTACGCAGTATGGCTCCCCAACCGCCATACTGCGTTTTTTTATGGTGACGAAGTCATGGTTAGTGCTTAAACTAACCTATAGAATTTTGTGATGATTTATTAGCAGTTAGTCAGCAATTACTTAGAATTAGTCAGTACTGAAGCGCGAATGGGTGGGGGAAGTATGTGCGGCAGAATGAATTTCAACAGCAAACATAGTCAAATCATCAGCGAGTTTTTTGGCTGTGACTTTAGCGCACCGTCAAATGACAACCTCAGCCCAGGGCAAAATGTAGCAACGCTAATCCAAAAGCAAGATTATTTTCAGCAGTTAGATAGCTTATGGGGTATACAACCTAATTGGTCTAAACGCCTATTGATTAATGCCCAAAGTGAAACAGTACATAGTAAAGCCACTTTCAAAACAGCTATGCATAGCCACCGGTGTTTAATTCCTTGTTCTGGCTGGTATGAATGGCGAACTGAACAGGGGAGAAAGCAAAAATACCTGTTCAATCACGCTGATGATGAGCCCTTATTAATGGCGGGCGTTTGGTATCAAGCCAAAAAGGCTGAAAGCGTTAAATCCTCAGTAGTTGAGCAAGGCGCGATATCAACGCAGTTAGTGACTTTAACTACTTCACCCAATGAAAAATGTCAGCAATATCATCAACGCATGCCAGTGTTTGTTTTACCTCAATACCGTGACTTTTGGTTTAACGCACCAAGCACGAAATTATCACCATTATTTAATGCCATTGATCAAGAGTTGATTGTCGTCAAGCGCGCCTAACTCTTCTGTTGCCTCACTGTTGCTTCTGTGTTGCCAAATGGTTAACCAGTTACGATAAAATGTTAAATACTGCTGGTGGTTGGCATTTTTATTCTCTACTATAGTGTTTAGCGTTGTATGTTTTTGCTGCTAATCATTAGATAATACTAGATAGACACTTGAGGAGAATACGGATGCCGAATGCATTTGAAAAAGGAGTTAAATGGGTTTCAAATAAAGCTGATGATGTTGATCACTTTTTTGATGCCACAGATCATAGTCTGCAAGCATGGCCAAATATCCAAAGTAAACACGCAGGAGATAAAGGCAAAGTAAATCGTCATAAAACAGCAAAAGATATCGCCAAAAAATCAATGATGGTGGCGAAAAAGGGCATTTCTGTTGCACAAATGGCTACCGGACAAAGTGGTGCCATGGGCTTAGCGAAAAATGCAGCCATTGGAGCCAGTGTCGGTTTATCTGCAACAGGTGTTGGGCTATTAGTCACTTCTTCTACTTTTGCCGTCATCAACTCTGGTTTAGCAATTAAGTCAGCACGTTCTACTCACCTTCATATTCGCGGTTTAGAAAAAATTTCTGAAGTAAAAAGTGCTCATAAATGTGATTCTTGTAGTGGCGTGAGCCGCAATGGTAGTGATCATGAATTGATTTCCAATACGATATTACCGGCAATTATTTCAAAGAAAAAATTAAAGCGCGCAAGAAAAGGCGTATCCGGTGTCCCCGTTTTAGGCGGTATGCTTGCTTCTGCCCATTCAGCAAAAAATGGTTTAGTTAAACGTTGGAATGGTAATCGCGGCGAGAAGCGTCATTTTCACGCAGAAGTGCTAGCAAGACACTTAGTAACTCATCAATGTGAATTAGCGCAATCTATTGTCGCTGAGCTTTTCAGTGAAAATGAGGCACTTGAGATCATGAGAATGAATACTAATAAAGCCGGTCCGCTTATTTGCTCTAAAATGCGCTCAACCTAAAGCTAACCGTTACTGCATTTACTAAAAAACCTTTTGAAAAGTTAACTCTTCAAAAGGCTTTTTCTTATCTAACCTCAACTTTGCTTATCCAGCACTGAGGTTATCTAAATTCTAGCGACTAAAGCATCATCACTATTTTTGCGTGAATACAGTTTGTCACTAAACAGACACATTTATGCAACTTAAGTGTCATATTTTCACCATTTAACTGTCATATTCCCTCCGTAAAATTCGCCAAATACAGTGAATGTTTCCTTATACATGACAGCTTCTCTATTACTTTGTAGAAACTTGTCAGCTAGATGAAAGCATTCTTTATTTTTAGCGAAGAAGGTAAACCTATGAAGTTATCTAAACTAGCGCAAGCAAGTTTACTGTTGAGTTGCAGTGTCACAGGCTTGTTATTTCCTACACAAAGTTTTGCAGAGCAAAGTGCTAACCAACTATCTGATGTTGTTGAAGCAAGTAAAGAGATCAATGACTCAGCAGCGAAATCACAAGATAAAGTGAACCGCTTAACAGAGCAAGCACAAACAAAGTTACAACAATTTCATACGGTAACGAAAGAGCTTGATGGTCTTAATGTTTACAACCAACAAATGCAAAACCAGCTAGATAACCAAGTCGCTGAGCTTGAGCAAATTGCTGATTCGATGACGCAAGTGAGTATTATTGAACGTCAAATTTCTCCGTTAATGGCGCGCATGATTTCAACCTTAGAAAGTTTTGTTGCCCTGGATGTGCCATTTTTGATGGAAGAGCGTGCTAAGCGCATTAATGATCTCAATGGCATGATGAACCGTGCAGATATCAGTGTTTCAGAAAAGTTTCGTCGGGTATTAGAAGCGTATCAAGTAGAAGTAGATTACGGGCGAACTATTGAAGCTTATAGCGGCATGCTTGAGTTAAATGGTCAACCAATGGATGTTGATTTCTTACGTATTGGTCGCATTAGTTTAGTGTATCAAACACGTGACGGTAGTCAGTTAGGGCAGTGGCATCAAGCAAGTGGTCAATGGCAGGCTTTGTCTCAAGACTATCGCTTAGGTGTTAACAAAGCCTTGCGTATTGCACGTAAGCAATTAGCCCCTGATTTGATTTTTGTTCCTCTAGCGAAAGCTGACATCTCAACTACAGAGTAATCATGATGACTATCCTAAATACCAACGTAAATAAAAACGTAAATAAGTCGCTCAGTATATTCAAAAGGCGAGTTAAAAAAGTTAGTAACTGTTTGCTTACGGCCTCAATCTCAACATTGCTACTTTGCTCTGTTAATGCCAACGCTAATCCGGCAACCGATTTAGACCAATTACTTAAGCAACTTGAGCAAGGTAATATTGCTCAATCAGCGCAAAACAAAGCCCGCGAAGCCGAATTTAAAGCCAAGGTAGGTCAGCAACAATACATGCTTAATGACGTTTCTTTACAACGTAATAAAGCAATAAAGCTGAGCAGTGAACTTGAGTTACGCTTTGAAGACAATGAAGTGCAATTGGCAAACAAAAGCGATGCACTTGATAAGCGCCTAGGTGAATTAAAAGAATTATTCGGTGTTTTACAGCAAGTCTCTGGCGATACTCGCAGTAAATTCCAAACTTCAGTGGTGTCGGCTGAAATAGCCAACCGTGGTGAGTTTTTAGATACTTTTGCGCAAAGCATGGGCTCAAGCTCGAAGCTTGCTTCAATTACAGAAATAGAACGTTTGTGGTTTGAACTGCAAAGAGAAATGACTCAAAGCGGTAAAATAAGTCAGTTTAGCCGTGAAGTCGTTTTGGCTAATGGTGAGAGAAAACAAGCACAGGTTACCCGTATTGGTGGTTTTAACTTAGTTGCTGATGGCAAATACTTAGAGTATATCGACGAAACAGGTACTGTTGCTGAGCTTATTAGACAGCCATCAAAGCGCTACCTTGACTCAGTTTCTGCGCTAGAAAATGGCAATAACGATACCACTGCTTTTGCCCTAGACCCAACTGGCGGTTCAATCTTAAGTTTATTAGTACAAGCACCAGATACACGTGAGCGTGTTGACCAAGGTGGCCCTGTTGGTTATATCATATTGGCTATCGGCGCCATTGGTTTACTTATTGCGCTAGAGCGATTGATTAGCTTGATGAATATCGGCGCTAAAGTCTCTCGTCAATTAAAGAGTGATGTGGCATCTGATGACAACCCGTTAGGTCGTGTTATGCAGGTTAAAGACCAACATCCAGACTTAGATACCGAAACATTAGAGCTTAAATTATCTGAATCGATACTACGTGAACTACCTAAGCTATCTAGCAAGTTAACCTTGATTAAAATCATCTCAGTAGTCGCACCGCTAATCGGTTTACTCGGGACGGTAACCGGTATGATCAATACATTCCAAGCGATTACTTTATTTGGTACTGGCGATCCGAAACTAATGGCTGGTGGTATTTCACAAGCCTTGGTTACTACGGTTTTAGGTTTAGTTGTCGCTATCCCGATGGTGTTTATTTTTGCTTACCTCAATGGTCGCAGCAAAGGCATTGTCAACATCTTACAGCAAGAGAGTACCGGCATTATTGCTGAGAGAGCTGAAAGAGCTGAGCAAACTGAAAAAGCAGAACAATCTAAACTTGCAGGTCAGGGAGCATAACTCGTGACGGTTTTAATGGAGTTGGCTCAATTAACCAATACCGCTGATGCCATTAGCGCAATTCGCGAATTTATGGACACCGGCGGACAAGTACTCACTGTTATTGGCATCGTCATCTTTATCATGTGGTTATTAATTTTTGAACGCTTTGTTTTTGTTTTTTACAGCTACAAATCGGTTAAACGACACTTGATAGCAAGTTGGCAAGACCGCCATGAGCAAAGTTCATGGTATGCACAACACATACGGTTAGCGTTAATTTCTCGTGGTACTACCAAGTTAAATCGAAACTTAGTGTTGATTCAATCCTTAGTGGTGTTGTGTCCATTACTTGGTTTACTTGGCACCGTTACCGGGATGATTGAAGTGTTTGATGTCATGGCAATTTCGGGCAGTGGTAATGCGCGTTCTATGGCTTCAGGTGTTTCAAGAGCAACAATACCAACGATGGCTGGCATGGTGGGTTCGTTATCAGGAGTGTTTACCATTACCTGGTTAAGGCGTCATGCAAAAAAAGAATCGGAATTACTAACGGATAGCCTTGCGGTTAGCCATTAGGTTTTTAAAGCTAGCGACTTTACAGCTGATACAAGCTGGATAGTTATTGAAGTGATAAAAGTAAGCTTCATAAGCATGACGGTATATGGAAATACCTTATTAGACAGTGCAGGAGCATACTGTCTTGATGCTTATGTAGAGCCCCATGGATGGATTCTGCGACTTACTTATTTACTCAATAACTGTCATGACTCGTTTAAAGTTGGCTCTTAAGTAATAAATATTTGTAAGTTATAGGAATAATCATGCGTCACCTAAATAAAATGCTGCAAGAACAAGATGAAAAAGAAGAAATTGATATGACACCTATGCTAGATGTTGTGTTTATTTTATTGATATTTTTCATCGTAACCGCCTCTTTTGTTAAAGAAGCAGGTATTGATGTAAACCGCCCAGAAGCGGCGACAGCGGTGAAAAAAGAACGCGCTAATATTTTAGTTGCCATCAGTGACAAAGGCGATATCTGGATAAACAAGCGTAAAGTTGATGTCCGTACTGTACAAGCAAATATCGAGCGATTAAAAGCTGAAAACCCACAAGGCACCGTGGTTATTCAAGCAGATAAAAAAGCAACCACAGACACCTTGATTAAAGTGATGGACTCAGCCCGTGCAGCGGGTGTTTTTGATGTTTCCATTGCGGCGCAAGAGTCTTAATCGGTAAGGGTAGAGTATGAAACAGCCAATATTACGAAGTGGCGTTCGCTATGTTATGGCGGGCACTATGGCATTACTGATGACGTTTGTATTGCTTTGGGGCATGCAAAAGCTTATTGCCGGTGGTGAGAATGTCATGACTGAGCCTGTAAAAGGTAACGTGCTTGATTTTATTCGCTTGAAAAAAGATCAAACCGTGGTGAAAAAAGAACGTAAGCCACAAAAGCCACCTAAGCCAAAAGAGCCACCACCGCCAATGGTCGCGCCACCTATGCAACAAGCAAACCCCAATGCACAGGCAACAAAAAGCCAATTTGCCGCTGATATCCAAACGGATAATGGTTTAAGTGGCGGTTTAAGTCTTGATAGCTCAGATGGTGATTACTTACCGATTGTTAAAGTTGCTGCGGTTTACCCTAGAAGGGCACAAGCAAGGGGTATTGAAGGCTTTGTTGTGGTCGAATTTGTGGTGAGCAAAACTGGGGCAGTTAAAGGTGCCCGTGTTGTTGATGCAAAACCTGAAGGTGTTTTTGACCGCGCGGCACTTGATGCGGTGGCCAAATTTAAATACAAACCACGTGTAGTGGATGGCGTTGCCATGGAAGTTGCTGGCGTACAAAACCGTATCACTTTCCAAATAGACGGCTAATACAGCTGTAATATTTTTGAAATTATAGATAACTAAGCATAGAAAAACCTTGAGGAACAACCCATGAAAAATACCATGTTCTTATTAGTTGCTACTTTATTTGCCGGGATAGCGACCACACCGATTACCCAAGCAGAACAAGCAAAACCAGCCAGCGCTAAACAGCATAAAAGTTACCGCGCAGTTAAAAAAGTACCTGCGATGCGTAATCGTGTTTATACGCAATTAGCTAGAGCACAGCAACTTGCTGATGAAGGCGATAAAATTGAAGGTTTCGCAGTACTTGATGATGTTAAAGATCGTATCAGTAGTTTAAACAGTTACGAACGTGCAATGTTATTTAACTTCTATGGTTTTATGTATTACGCCAATGATGACGTTGACATGGCATTAACCAGTTTTAGTGAAGTGATAACCGATGAGAGTGCTATTCCTGATAGCTTAGTCACTTCAACCTTATATTCATTAGCGCAATTATCTATGCAGCAGCAAGATTTTACCCAAGCACTAAGTTACTTAACGCGCTGGAAAAAAGTGAACCCGAATAAATTAACGGCTAATCAGGTGATCCTTTTTGCGCAAGTGTATTATCAAGATAAACAATTTGAGCAAAGCTTAGCGATGATCAATCAAGCGATAACGATTGCTGAACAAGATAATAAAATCGCCAAAGAGAATTGGTTAACTTTACAGCGCGCCGCTTATTATGAATTAGAGCAGCCAGAGCAAGTAACCAAAGTTATTGAGCAACTTGTTCATCACTACCCGAAAGCGCAGTACTGGCTACAGTTAAGCGCAATGTACGGTGAAATTGGTCAAGAAGATAAACAAATGGCAGTGATGGAAGCAGCGTACCAAGCAGGCCACGTGACTAAATCAGCAGATATATTAACCTTGGCACAACTCTACTTATACCATGGTGCCCCTTATAAAAGTGCCGACGTACTTGAGCATTCAATGACTGAAGGTGCCTTGGTGGCTGACGAGAAAAATCTCGCTATTCTTGCCCGTGCTTATTTAAAAGCTAAGGAAACAGCAAAAGCAATTGTTGTATTGAAAAAGGTTAGCGAGTTATCTAACTCAGCAAGACATACTGTTTTACTTGCACAAACTTATTTAAACGATGAACAATGGCAGTCAGCGATTACTACTGCTGGGGATGCTTTGGCTCGAATGGGTGACGTTAGTGAGTCAGAGGTTAAAGTAGCAAAAGATATTGCTAATATGCACTTGGTTTTAGGCATGGCAAACTTCAACTTGAAACAATTTGAACCATCATTAGCTGCTTTCTCAAAAGCCTCGCGTTTTGCCAGTACTAAGAAAGCTGCATTGCAATGGGGTAAGTATGTTGAACGCGAACAGCAGCACCATAAAATACAATTAGCCATGCTTAACTAAGTTAAAGCTGGCTGTCACCACAACTGCTATTTTTATAAAGCGCCGAAAGGCGCTTTTTGCTTTTTAAAAGAAAGTGTTGAAAGGAAACGCTTGCAAACGGAACAATTATTTAGGTATTTTATCGATATAAAAATAAAAAAGTAAGCGAGCTTTGGCTTACCATATTACTAGGTTTAATCATGTTAAAAACAATAGTTCACAGCCCCTATTTAAACTTATTCAGCGGTCTTGCCTTGCTATTCACTTCAGGGTGGGAAACTTGGGACAGGTTTGATGAATTCTCACTGGCAGCACACCATGGTATTTTGGTGTTTAGTTTGATTCAAATTGCCAGAACAATTCCCGAAATAATGCATGGTTTAAAAGAGATACACGAATCCGTAGAGCCATGTTAGTCATGAGTATTTTAGATTTGCTATGTTAACTTGACAGTCAATGCTGTACCGTCAGTCAAATAGTGATTAGCTTGTATCGAAACTATTTTCACTTCAGCAACAAATTACACCTTAACAATAACTAAAAGGGATAACCTATGGATGAAGTAATAACAATGGATGAATCCTTAAATGTATTTGGTGAGCCACTTATTGCTTGTGGTAATGACCCGGTTACTGGATTTTTCCGTGATAATAAATGTAATACCTGCGAACAAGATGCCGGCTCTCATACCGTGTGTATTGAAGCAAACCAACAGTTTTTAGAGTTCTCTCGCTTTAAAGGTAATGATTTGTCTACACCAGTGCCCGAGGCGGGCTTTAGCGGGATTAAACCGGGTGATGCATGGTGTTTATGTGCCGCGCGTTGGTTAGAAGCTTATCAAGCCGACCGAGCACCAAGAATACATTTAAGAAAAACTCACATTAAGGCCCTAGAGATAGTGCCAATAGAGCTATTAAAAAAATATGCTTTAGATTTAAGTTAGCGTCTAAGTACCAAGCGCTAGCTAAGCAAATTAGATTAACCAACGAGAACAATATGAATCAATTTTTCCCTGAAATATCTCCTTTTAATGATTTCTTACTTGATGTTGATGGTCAGCATCAAATTTATGTTGAACAATGCGGTAACCCTAATGGCCAGCCGGTTTTATTCATTCATGGCGGTCCAGGTGGCGGTTGCTCAACAAACGATAGACGTTTTTTCGATCCTGAGCAGTACCACATCATTTTATTTGATCAACGTGGTTGTGGACGCTCGTTGCCCCATGGTTGTTTAGACAATAACGAAACCAAATTTTTAGTTGAAGATATTGAAAAAATTCGCCAGCATTTAGCTATCAAACAGTGGCATGTTTTTGGTGGCTCTTGGGGCTCAACCTTGTCACTGGTGTATGCGCAAACGCATCCAGAAAGTGTTAAAAGTTTAGTGCTGCGCGGTATTTTCTTAGGCCGTGAGGAAGATACCAACTGGACATTTTCTGGTGGCGGTGCAACGCGCATTTTCCCAGACTACTGGCAAGAGTATTTAGATGTTTTGCCCAAAGGAAAAGAGCAAGCGACCACGCACGCAGCTTATGCAATGTTAATCGGTGAAGACAAAGAGCTCGCGCAAAAAATAGCTACCGCATGGAGTATCTGGGAAATTCGTTGTTGTACTTTAATACCAGATCAAGCCTTTGTTGATGCAGCGACAAGTGATGATTCAGCTTGGACTTTGGCACGCCATGAAGCGCACTTTATGGTTAATGATTGCTTTTTATCAGCCAATCAAATATTAGCTAATTGCGATAAGATTAAAGATATTCCAACGACAATCGTGCACGGGCGCTATGACATTGTTTGTCCGGCGGATAATGCTTGGTTATTACATCAACAATTGCCGAAATCAAAATTAGTTATTAGTGATGCTTCTGGTCATGCCTCGGTAGAGCCAAACACTAAGCACCACTTACTTGCGGCTACTCAGGCAATGTTATCTGTTTAAAAGCGTGACACAGATAAATTTTAAACTGTGTTGCGCCATTATCTCGCTACTTGGATGAAAGTAACGTAAAATAGCGACATTATTTTATTTACACCGATACTCGTGCAATTAAAGCGAGTCATTGTAGCCATCGATTTAAGGCCAATCATGAAAAAGACATTTGAATTAACCCATCCTAAAGTTAAGCTTGCTCGACGTGTTGACGCAGTTAAACACGAAGTTAAAAAGTATGTAAAACGCGAGCGTGGTAAAACCTTACCAGCCGGTGCTGACTTTTGGGATTTCGATTGTAAGTTTGGTAACACAGAAGCAGAAGCAGAGTCAGTTCACTTATCAGAAATTAATAAGCGTATTGACCAAACGCAAGTGGAAGGCTTAACGTCATTCTATATTGAAGTTATCGCAAAAGAAGGTATCAGAACCTTTACTCCGAAAGATGAGAGTGAACTTGAGTTCGATGAAGAGTAGTTAATTACTGCGTATCAATTGATGAAACCGAGCCAAGCGCTCGGTTTTTTTATACCTGAAAATATTTACTAGCATAGCCTTGCGCTAGCATTTGGCGAGTACTGAGAGTATTCTGTTAGTTCATAACCTGTTAAACAGCGGAGCGTTTATGCCAGCCTATCATGTTGAAAAGTCGATATTCATCAAAGGAAGTAAATCACAAGTTTTAGCAGAAATTAGTGATTTTAGGCAATGGCCGGCTTGGTCTCCTTGGCTCATATTAGAGCCTAAATGTGCGCTAAATTATTCTGACAAGCAAAGTGAGGTTGGGGCAGGGTATTCGTGGGAAGGTGATATGGTTGGCGCTGGAGAAATGCAGCTAAACGCTATCACGGACCAGAGATTAGATATGTCTTTAACTTTCCTTAGGCCGTTTAAATCTTTCGCCAAAGTCGCTTTTGATATTGAAGAGCAAGATGATGGCTGTTTGGTTACATGGCATATGTACGGCAGCTTGCCGTTTTATTTATTCTTTATGAAAAATATGATGAAAGCCTGGCTTGGTATGGATTACCAACGTGGCTTGTTGATGTTAAAAGCCGTCGTCGAAAGCGCAAAGGTAAACTCTACTCCTGAAGTTATTGGCTATGCCGATCAAAAAGCTCAGTATTATATTGGGTTAACTCAAAGCGCAACCCTAGAGGATATTGGGCCGGTAATGCGTGAAAGTTTCACCAAGCTCAATGACTACCTCACTGAGCAAGACATTACTGTTGAGGGCGCTCCTTTTACCCTGTATCACAAAATGGATATAGCGAGTACCGAGTCTCATTTTACTTCAGCGCTCCCGATCAATGAAAAAATGACTGTTCCAGCGCCATTTGAATGTAAGCAGTTAAAAGCGGGTAAAACTTGGCAAGTGAAGCATACAGGGCACTATGAATTTTTAGGCAATGCATGGGCGCTAGCGATGATGGCAAGTAGACACCAAAAAGTGAGAACACGCAAAAAGCCTATGGGTATAGAAAGATACCTAAACGATCCTGCTACAACCCCGGCAGAAAAATTAGTAACGCAAGTGGTACTGTTCTGTAAGTAACGCCGCGAACTCTTCATATGAAAACTTAATATTCAGACTAAAGTATAAGGTGTTGATAATTGCAGTTATCAGCACCGACTGTTAACATCCCCGCCGAATTTTCTATGTAAATAAAATGTTAAGTTAACTTTGACTCTCATTAGTCGAGTGATGTTTTATTTATTCTTCTTCAAAATTAAGAAACAGGATGTTTTTCTTATGAAAAAAATTGCCATCGCATTATCAACCATTATACCGAGCCTTTTATTATCTAATACCGCTTTTGCTGAAGCAGGCTTTTATGGTGAACTTTCTGCAGGTATAGCGAGTAACAAAGCCGACATGAACTACACATCAACGTTTAGCTCTTATTTTGCCGGTGATAATTATACAGAAACTGAAACCGGTAATGACTCCACCTCTGAAGATACAACCTCTTTGGGTCTTCGTTTGGGTTATCAGTTTAATGAGTATATTGCTTTAGAGTTAGGCTATCACCAATACGGAGAGTCTGATGATACTTATACAGATGAATATGGCGATGTCATTAGTGATAAGGTTGAAACCTCATCGATAAGTGCGGGTTTAAAAGCTATTCTTCCTTTGTCAGAGCAGTTCTCTTTATTTGCTCGTGCGGGCATGGCTAAATGGGATCTAAAAGCAACGTCTACAGACTCTTCAGCACCAGGAGACGTTTTTGTACTAAATCAGGATGATAATGACATCTATTATGGTGTTGGAGCAGAATACAGCTTTAATGAGACCATTAGTTTAGGAATTGAGTATTCTGTGATTGATATGGGATGGAATATATCTTCAGCAGAAACAACGGAATATTATAGTTTTTCATCGGATGCTAGCATTAGTTATGAAGTAAGCAATTTGGCGTTATTACTTAAGGTTAGCTTCTAGCGCTAACGTATACGAAATAGTCATTTTACAATATGTCTTGATGATTTCGTTTATTAAGGAAAATCTTCAAAGCATCCAACTGTAATCTGGATGCTTTTTTTTTCTTATTTTTAGTATGGAGCATTAATT
>CAJXPG010000064.1 GCA_913057925.1 uncultured Colwellia sp.
ATTTAAACGAGCCCACAGAAATAGTCAGCTCTTTCGGGATAAAGTTGACAAAAACATTTTAAAATTGCCGGTGATTGGGGATTTATTGGAAAAAGCCGCTGTTGCAAGGTATGCACGTACTTTATCAACAACCTTTGCAGCAGGTGTACCACTGATTGATGCACTAGATTCTGCTGCTGGAGCTTCGGGTAATGCTGTATTTAGAGATGCCATTTTAGAAGTTAGAGCTGAAGTAAGCTCTGGTATGCAAATGAACTTAGCAATGCGAAACTGTAAAATATTTCCTGATATGGTCATTCAAATGGTGGCTATTGGCGAAGAATCAGGCGCTGTCGATGATATGCTATCTAAAGTCGCCAATGTTTATGAGCAACAAGTTGATGATGCGGTAGATGGTTTGACGGCACTTTTAGAGCCAATGATTATGGCTGTACTTGGTGTTGTTATTGGTGGCTTGATCATTGCAATGTACTTGCCGATATTTGAAATTGGTAAAGTTGTATAAGATTTAAACCGAAATAGGGCTATTATATATAGCTCTATTGCTTATCTCACTCAACTATAAATACTTTAATTCCACTCAAAATCTAAGGTATCCCCTTGATAGAAAACATTACATATTTCTTCAATAATTTCTTTAGTATTCTTCAAGACTCCCCTAACCTATTCTACTTGACAGTTAGCTCAATCTCATTAGTCGTAGGGAGCTTTTTGAATGTAGTCATTTATAGAACACCCAAAATGATGGAGAACACTTGGTATCGCGAATGTCGTGAATTTCTAGGCGATGAAATTAAAGACATAAAAGCAAAAGAACTTACTGAAATAACTCTATCTAAACCTGACTCAACTTGCCCAAATTGCGGGCACTTAATTCGCTTTTATGAAAACATCCCTATTTTAAGTTGGTTAATTTTAAAGGGAAAATGCAGTCAATGCTCAAATAAGATATCTGCTCGCTACCCCGCCATTGAATTAGCGACCATGGTGTTAAGTCTCATCGTAGCCAACCACTTTGGCGCAACATTTATTACCCCTTTTGTCATATTACTTACCTGGGGGCTGATTACCCTTACCATGATCGATTTTGATCATATGTTATTGCCTGATCAAATTACTTTACCGCTGTTATGGTTAGGTTTGCTTATTAACATTAATGGTACGCTGGTGCCTTTATCTGACGCAGTCATTGGCGCTGCCGCTGGTTATATGAGCTTATTTTCTGTGTTCTGGCTTTTTAAATTATTAACGGGCAAAGAAGGCATGGGCTTTGGTGACTTTAAGCTATTTGCTGTGTTTGGTGCTTGGCTAGGTTGGCAATTACTACCACTACTAATTTTAATGGCCTCGGTTGTAGGAGCTGTTGTTGGCATTTTCTTAATGCTATTTAAAAACCACCAAAGAGAGCAAGGTATTCCATTTGGCCCTTACTTAGCGGTAGCCGGTTGGATTACTTTACTTTGGGGCGAAGCAATTTGGGCTTGGTACCTGCAACAATTAATTTAGTCAAAGGTTAACCTTCAATGTCAAAACTCATTATTGGTCTAACTGGTGGTATCGGCAGCGGTAAAACCACAGTAACAAATGCTTTTGCCAAATTAGGCGTCGATATTATCGATGCTGATATTATTGCTCGCGAAGTAGTAGCTCTTGAAAGCCCTGCGCTAAAAAGCATTGCACAGCACTTTGGTAAAAACTTTTTACTCGCTGATGGCCAACTTAATAGAAAGTTATTACGTCAAAAAGTCTTTAGTGATGAAGCATCAAAACAATGGCTTAATAGCCTACTACATCCCTTAATTCGAACGGCTATTATCAATCAAACTAAGGAAGCTACAAGTCCTTACTGTATATTAGTCGCACCGCTTCTCATTGAAAATCAATTGCTCAAATTAGTAAACCGTGTATTAGTAATTGATGTACTTGAACAAACGCAAATAGCAAGAACCATGCGAAGAGATGGCAATAGTGCAGAACAAGTAAAGTCTGTAATGGCAAGTCAAATATCACGGAATAATCGACTTGCTGCGGCAGATGATATTATCAATAACGATACCGCGACCTTCGCTGAAATTGAAAGTTTGGTAGCAAAACTGGATAAAAAGTATTTAACCTTGACAAAAATGCATTAAAAATCAACAATAAAATAATTCGTTATTTATTTACAACACTGGTCAACGAGTCTAAAACATTGCATGCCTACGGTTTTATACGAACACCCGCTCAATGAGCGTATCAGAAATTACTTAAAACTTGAGCAACTATTCGCTCAGGCATACACCTGTCTTAGCCGCGATATCGAGATTACCACTAGTCATCAAGTGTTTTTTAATGCACTCTTTTCAACCATAGATACTCTGGAACGTAATGATGTTCGTGGTGATTTGATCAAAGATCTTGAAAAACTCGAGCAAAACCTTGTTGTTTGGTCAAAAGTACCAGACGTAGATACTAGCGCTTTAGAGAAAAACCTTGCTGAAACAGTAAAGCTGGTTAGCCACTTAAAAATACCTCGTCCAACCTGGTGGCAACTCAAGGAAGATAAGTTACTCGCTTGCTTGAAACAACGCTTTGCTATTCAAGGTGGAAGTTCAAGCTTTGATTTACCCCAACTACACTTTTGGTTGCATCAGAATGAAGCTCTAACCAGGCAGGACATGCAATTGTGGTTAAACTTGCTTTCCGATATTTCTTCAGCCTTGGCTATAGTGCTCAAATTTATTCGTCAAAGGGCCGATTTTGAGACCATTGAAGCCGATAGTGGCTTTTATCAAGATAATGGCGAAGGGCTTTTATTATTGCGTATTAAGCTAGCAAAAGATGCGAAATACTATCCAACGGTAAGCGGTAATAAATTTCGCTATTCCATCAGGTTTATGTTGCCATGCCAACATACTGGGCGAAGATACGCTAACCAAGCAACTATATTCGAATTAGCACGTTGCTAAACACACCTTAGATTTATTCCCACCAAGATTCCTGTATAATCAACCCATCTATATTAAACAAAAAATATTAATATGACCTTACAAGTCCCTTGCCCTCAATGTCAAAAAACAGTTGATTGGCAACCTAGCAGTGAATTTCGTCCATTTTGTAGTAAAAAGTGCCAGCTTATTGATTTAGGCGAGTGGGCAGAGGAAAGCCACAAAATAAGTCAACCAATGCAAGCCGACTCGAATTTATCAGAAGAGATGCTTGATGCGCTTGAAGGCGAATTCCTGCAAAATAATAAGTTCTTTGTCGAGCCTGAGTAATACTTTTTCAGGCAAGTTCGTCTAAGTGCTTGCCTCAATTAGTGCCTAGCTGTTAACTCAGCTTAGCGATAATTTCTTTATTCGCTTCTGGAAATTCCAATAATTTAAGCTCTGCAAGTGAAAACCACCCTTGTCCTTGCCCTTCTTGAGCGCTTGGCTCTCCATTATAGTTATCTACAATAAAAACCTCTAAGCAAACAGCTTTATCTTTATAATCATGGTTTATGGTAATTAACGGAATGCAAGATAGTATATCTATATTAATCTCTTCTTTAAGCTCCCTAGCAAGCGTTTGTGAGATAGTTTCGCCACTTTCCACCTTACCACCAGGAAACTCCCATTTTCCGCCTTGATGAACGTCTTGTAAGCGCTTAGTTAGAAAGTAACGAGTTTCATTGTTCTCATTTACTGCGGTAATAACTCCCACTGCAACTTTTACTGCGTTTTTCATAAATAATATCTCAATTTTTTCTTAACCAATAAAAATGCCAGTCATTAGACTGGCATTGGTAATTTCCTGTTAAGTTAAGCGATTAGGCTAACTTACCGTGACATTGCTTGTATTTTTTACCTGAGCCACACGGACAAGGTTCATTGCGCCCAACTCTTGGCATTTGCGCTTCTTCATTTGAACCTGACGCTGATTGATGTTGGAAGTCCATAGGTACTTCTTCAGATTTACGGTGCTGCTCTTCAACAGCTTCTACATCTGATTCAGCTCTAATTTGAACTTTAGATAAAATACCGACAACATCATATTTTAAGTTATCTAACATCTCGGTGAATAACTCAAAAGATTCACGCTTGTATTCTTGCTTAGGGTTTTTCTGAGCGTGAGCTCGCAGACCAATACCTTGACGTAAATGATCCATCGCAGAAAGGTGTTCTTTCCAATGAGAGTCAAGACTTTGTAGCATTACTGCTTTTTCAAACTGACGTAACACATCAGCGCCAACAGCTTCTTCTTTATCTTTATAAGCTTGTTCAAATTCAGCAATGATTTTTTCACGTAAACTTTCTTCATGCAGTTTACTGTCTTCTTCAAGCCATTTAGCAATAGGCAGCTCAGTTGAGTACTCACCTTTCAACTGATCTTCCAGTGATTGAATATCCCACATTTCTTCTAAAGATTGGCGAGGAATATGCTGGTCAATCACGCCATTAATTACATCACTTCGAATAGCATTAACAACTTCACCAATATCTTCATCATCAAGCAATTCATTGCGTTGCTCGTAAATAACACCACGTTGATCATTGGCAACATCATCGTACTCTAACAACTGCTTACGCATATCAAAGTTACGACCTTCGACTTTACGCTGAGCATTTTCAATACTACGAGTAACCCATGGGTGTTCGATAGCTTCACCACGTTCCATGCCTAACTTACGCATCATATTTGAAATACGTTCAGAAGCAAAAATACGCATCAATGAATCTTCCATTGATAGGTAAAAACGCGTTGAACCTTCATCACCTTGTCGACCTGAACGGCCACGAAGTTGGTTATCAATACGGCGAGATTCATGACGCTCTGTAGCAACTATGTGTAAACCACCTAATTCAAGCACGCGATCATGATCGATTTGCCATTGCGCTTTTGCTTTTTCAATATCTTCATCAGTTGGGTTATTTAACTTAGCTATTGCCGCATTTAAATTACCACCTAGTACAATATCCGTACCTCGACCAGCCATATTAGTAGCTATCGTTACCGCACCTTCTTTACCAGCGTCAGAAACAATTTCTGCTTCTTGTTCATGGAATTTGGCGTTTAATACTTTGTGCTTAATTTTCGCTTTCTTTAAGAAGTCAGATAAAAACTCTGACGTTTCAATAGCAATAGTACCAACTAGCACCGGCTGACCACGTTTAACACAGTCCTGTATATCTGCAAGAATAGCTTCAAACTTTTCTTCAGCCGTTAGGTATATCAAATCAGCCATATCTTTACGGACCATAGGTTGGTTCGTAGGGATAAGCACTGTTTCTAAGCCATAAATATGATTAAATTCGAAAGCTTCAGTATCAGCAGTACCTGTCATACCCGAGAGTTTTTCGTAGATTCTAAAGTAGTTTTGGAAAGTA
The DNA here is from genome assembly GCA_913057925.1 of uncultured Colwellia sp. GTDB lineage: Bacteria > Pseudomonadota > Gammaproteobacteria > Enterobacterales > Alteromonadaceae > Colwellia. The sequence goes on from CAJXPG010000064.1 coordinate 5,349, forward strand.
ATTGAAGCAAGGGTTTGGTTTTCATTTTGAATATTCACACCTTCTTTAGCTTCAACAGCTTGGTGTAAACCTTCAGACCAACGACGACCTTCCATTGTTCGACCTGTATGTTCATCAACGATGACGATTTCGCCATCTTTAACAATATAGTCAACATCTTTTTGGAAAAGCTTGTGTGCACGCAAAGCCGCCATTACATGATGTAATAGGGTAATATTTGCCGCTGAGAATAAGGTATCGCCTTCAGTGAGCAATTCTTTTTCTACCATGATCTCTTCGATACGAATTTGACCACGTTCAGTTAGGTAGATTTGCTTAGCTTTTTCATCAATGGTGTAATCGCCAGTGCTTTCTTCACCTTCTTTATCTTCCTCTTCTTGTTGCTCAAGATTAGGTACGATTAGATTGATACTCTTATACAGTGCAGAGCTGTCTTCTGCCTGACCAGAGATAATTAGCGGTGTTCTCGCTTCATCAATTAAGATGGAGTCAACTTCATCGACAATGGCAAAATGTAGTGGTTTTTGTGCACGTTCACTTGGTGCGAACACCATGTTGTCACGTAAGTAATCAAAACCAAACTCGTTATTTGTTCCGTAGGTGATATCTGATTGATAAGCAGCTTGTTTATCTGCTGTCATCATTCCTGCTACATTACAGCCAACCGTTAAGCCTAAAAATTCAAATAATGGGCGACTCCAGTCAGCATCACGCGTGGCTAGATAATCATTCACTGTAATAACATGAACACCTTTACCAGTTAAGGCATTAAGGTAAGAAGGTAAGGTTGCAGTAAGTGTTTTACCTTCACCGGTACGCATTTCTGCAATTTTGCCGTCATTTAATACCATGCCGCCAATCATTTGCACATCAAAGTGACGCATACCAAAGACACGTTTACTTGCTTCACGCACTACAGCAAAAGCCTCTGGAAGAATTTGTTCTAAGGTTTCACCTTGAGATACACGCTCTTTAAATTCTGCAGTTTTTGCTTTTAACTCTTCATCACTTAATGCTTCTAAAACTGGCTCAAGTGCATTTATTTTTTTTACTTCTTTGCCCATTTGCTTTAGTAATCTATCGTTTCGACTACCAAATATTTTTGTTAACAAGTTTACAAACATCTTATTTAAACCATTTAGTGATAATTATTAGTGGCCGTCATGGCTACTTTATTGTGAATATTATGTAATAACCGCTTAATGAATACTGCAGTTACTTTCCTTTACGATAAACATACTTAATCGGATTAATTTGTTTATTATTGCGCAAAATCTCATAGTGTACGTGTGGTCCAGTAGAGCGGCCGGTACTGCCCATCCTTGCAATGGTTTGCCCTTTATTAACGACATCGCCCACTTTAACTAATAAATCTTTGTTGTGACCATATCGAGTCGTTAAGCCCTCACCATGGTTAATCTCAATTAATTGACCATAACCGTATCGCTTACTTGCCCAGGTAACAACACCTGAGGCAGTGGCAATAATCGCAGTATTTTCTTTACCCGCAAAATCTACGCCTTTATGCATGGTTGGTCTGCCATTAAACGGATCTTTTCTCACACCGTAATAAGAAGATAACCAGCCTTTAGCAATTGGACGACCAGATAAATAACCTGTGTTTTGTATATGGTGACCAAACGTTAAAGATTCAAGCATTTGTAGCTGTTTTTCTTCGTAATTTAATTTACTCTCAAACGATTCAATTTCAATAAATAGTTGGTCTAAAGATTTATCAGTTATCTTTGCAGAGTCAGAAATCGGCCCACCACTGGCTGGCAACTCGGTAAAATTAAACTCTTTCTCGGGGATTTTAGCATCATCAGCTAAGCGTTCACCTAAGGCATTTAACCGTAGAACCTGACTTTGCAGCTCCGCAAGTTTTATCGTTAGTGCGGTAGTTCTTTGGTTGGTTTCAGCTGATGGGATTTTGTCATCCTGTGCTGATAGCATATACGCTTTGTTTTCTGGCAGTAATTTATTGCTGACAATAAGGTGAACTACTAGCCCTGATACTAAGGCAAAAGTAAGTACGGCTGACAACCAATGCAATTTTGTTAATTGCATCGAGAATCTGACGTTTTTTCCTCGGTATAGTAGTGTTAAACTCATAGGTATCTATTTCGGTTAATTAATCAGTATCGTTTCACTGAATTTGGTAGTTACAATGGCTAGAAAATCAAAAGTCCCAATTAATATGTCGTCACTATTGCAATCAACGACAGGCACTTTGGCACAAATTCAATCAAAAACCAACTCTTTGACAGTATTGGCAGACATTGTACGGCAAATCTGCCCTGATTTACCAGCAGATGCTTTTCAAATAGCGAATAGTCGACAAGATACTCTTATTATAGAGGTGAAATCCCCCGTTTGGGGTCAGCGTTTACAATTTGAACGAAATACTATCAACAACGCTTTGTCGGCACAAACTGAAGGACAGTTTCAAAAAATTGAAATTAAAGTCAACCCGCAAGGTTTTCAACAGAAACGACATGAACTAACGCAAAAAATTAAAGCAGAGTTTGCTGCTCAAGCACCAATAAAATCTTTTAAGCAACCTGATAGCGTGGTTAACGAAAAAACCGCACAAGAGTTTTTAGCGTTAGCGAAAAATGCCCCAAAAGGTTTAAAGGAAAAGTTAGAGAAGTTGGCAAGGGTTGCCGGAAAGAAATAGCCCACCTTTAATCATAGCTAATGTTAAAAGCGGCCAGCAAAAAGCAAAAAAGCGAGTGCTAATGCAACTCGCTTTTTTTATCATCTGTTCGGGAGACTAAAATGCTGAAGCATTTATTTCCTGATACTCAATAGGTGAAGGCTTATCATCTTCGTAAGTTACCCACTCCCAAGCGTCTGTTTGTTTAAATACTTCACGTAAAAGTAAGTTATTTAAACCGTGACCTGATTTAAAAGCATTCAATTCACCTAGGATACTGGCACTACCCATATAAAGGTCGCCAATCGCATCAAGAATTTTATGTTTTACAAATTCATCATCGTAGCGTAATTCATTTTTATTAAGCATACGGTAATTATCTAATACGATAGCATTTTCTAAACTGCCACCAAGCGCTAAGTTGTGCGAGCGCAAGAACTCAATATCTTTCATAAAACCAAAGGTACGAGCTCGGCTAATTTCTTTAATAAAAGAACAGCTAGAGAAGTCCATGCTCATGGTTTGACATGTTTTTTCAATAACAGGGTGCGAGAACTCAATAGCAAAGTTTACTCTAAAACCTTCATAAGGGAGTAACTCTGCCCATTTATCGCCTTCTTCAACGCGAATAGCTTTTTTAATGCGTAAAAAGCGTTTTGGTGCATTTAAGGTTTCAATACCAACTGATTGAATCAGGTATACAAAAGGTAAGGCACTACCATCCATAATTGGAATTTCAGCGGCATCCACATCAATAATGAGGTTATCAATACCAAGCCCGGCAACCGCTGAGAGTAAGTGCTCAACAGTTGAAACCTTTACTTGTTGCTCATTAACCAAACAGGTACACAAGGTCGTTTCACCCACAGCTTCAGGTGACGCTTTGATATCAACCACAGGGTCAAGATCTATGCGACGGAATACAATACCAGTGTTTGCCGGCGCAGGACGGAGAGTAACCTGCACTTTTTCACCTTTATGTAATCCAACACCTACTGTTGAAACACTTGTTTTTAATGTACGTTGCTTAATCATATCAGCCTCGCTTACCTTACTTTTCCATGAAATCCATGCAAGCTCTCTTTTCACTCCCTTTGACTATTAGCCAAAGTAGCGAGAGAGTTTACATATAAAGCGCATAATAATAGCTAACTTGCATAGTAATCCTACTACGGAATCACTTATTCACTAGATTGCTATTTTTACGGGCGCATAATATATCAAAAAAAAGCGCTTAAATCAAAATTCCATAACCCTCAGGTTTTACCTAGCTACAGATTAATCTGCTTGCTTACGTAAAAACGCTGGGATATCTAAATAAGTATCTAGATCATCAGCCACTGCTTTTTGTGCATTACTATCAGTCATTGCTACTGGCTCTGATGCAACACTTGGTTGTGCAACTGCAGGTGCAGGCGCGTAATCGGCACCAACAACTTTTGGCTCAACTGCCGGCATAGGATTTACTAAGGTAATATCAGGCTTGCTTTCTGCGCCAATACCCGTAGCAACTACAGTAACTCTTAGCTCGTCGGTCATGTCCATATCGATAACAGCACCAACAACAACGGTAGCATTTTCTGAAGCGAACGCTTTTACGGCATTACCCACCGTTTCAAATTCATCGATACTAATATCCATGCCTGCAGTAATATTTACTAAAATACCGCGTGCACCGGCTAAGTCGACATCTTCAAGTAATGGGCTAGAGATTGCAGCATCAGCCGCCTCTTGCGCTCTATCATCACCTGAAGCTGTTCCTGAACCCATCATTGCAGTGCCCATTTCAGACATAACAGTACGTACATCTGCAAAATCGACATTGATTAAACCAGGGCGAGTAATTAGCTCGGCAATACCTTGTACAGCACCAAGTAAGACATTATTAGCAGCTTTAAATGCATCTAATAAACTGGTACCAGGACCAAGCACTTTTAATAGTTTCTCATTTGGAATGGTGATTAGTGAATCAACATTCTTAGATAAGAACTCAATGCCTTGGTCGGCATAATTCATTCGTTTCTTACCTTCAAATGGGAATGGTTTCGTCACTACTGCAACGGTTAAAATACCCATATCTTTCGCTATTTCAGCAACAACTGGTGCAGCACCTGTACCAGTACCACCACCCATACCAGCAGCAATAAAGATCATATCGGCACCTTGTAAGGCTTGCTTAATAGTTTCTCTATCTTCTTCAGCTGCACAACGGCCAATTTCAGGGTTAGCGCCAGCGCCAAGTCCTTTAGTGACATCAGCACCAAGCTGTAACGTTACATCTGCAGAAGAGTTACGTAACGCTTGAGAGTCAGTGTTTGCAGTAACAAACTCTACCCCTTCAATTGTTTGCGCAACCATGTGTTCAACAGCGTTACCGCCACCGCCACCAACGCCGATAACTTTAATTATCGCTTCTTCGCTATGGTCTTCCATTAATTCAAACATTTCTCTCTCTCCGTTTTACTTACAATAACTTAAAATACTTAATAAACTGTTGTTAATTGTAACTACCTAACAACAACTCGATAAAACTGTTATTTCCATTTAACAGCTCATAAACTCTTTAAAATTCACCTTTAAACCAAGCATGAATTCTTGACCAAAAATCACCAACGCTTTCACGCTTTCCTGCGGACATCTCTACTTCACTGGTGGCTTGCATGCCATAATGCAATAAACCGACTACCGTTGCATAACTTGGATCTTCAACATATTCTTTCAAGCCTTGGATAGATAATGGGCTGGCAATCCTTACTGGCATTTGAAAGATTTCTTCAGCGAACTCAAGTACACCTTCCATTTTTGCTGTACCACCGGTTAATACATAACCAGCAGCAATTTGATCTTCTAGCCCTGACTCTCTAATTTCATCTTGAATCAACTCAAACAGCTCTTGATACCTTGGCTCTACTACTTCAGATAAAGTGTGGCGCGACATCGAACGAGCAGGACGTCCACCAACGCTAGGTACGTCAATACTTTCTTCCATGCTAACTAATTGTTTAAGCGCACAAGCGTACTGCACTTTAATATCTTCTGCATGACTGAGTGGCGTTCTAAAAATTTTAGAGATATCACTGGTCACTTGATTACCCGCAACAGGAATTACCGCAGTATGTCGTAAAGTACCTCCGGTAAAGACCGAGATATCCATAGTGCCTGCGCCCATATCAACAACACAAACACCTAACTCTTTTTCATCTTCAGTCAATACCGCGTAACTTGACGCCAGTGCTGAAAAGATCAATTGATCTGCGGTTAAATCACAGCGCTCTACACATTTTACTAAATTCTTTGCCATATCATTAGCACAAGTAACAATATGAACTTTTGCTTCCATACGTACACCTGACATACCAATTGGGCTCTTAATGCCATCTTGACAATCAATGCTGTATTCTTGCGGTAACACATGCAACATACGGCGTTCTGCAGAAATTGGCACAGAGCGCGCTGTATGAATAACGTTATCTACGTCTTCTTGAATCACTTCTTTGTCATTAATCGGCACCATGCCATTTTCATTTTGACAACTAATATGCTTACCAGAAATACCTAGGTAAATTGAACTTATTTGGCAATCAGCCATCAATTCCGCTTCGTTAATGGCGCGTTGAATCGCTTGAATAACTAGATTCAAATCATTAACGCCACCTTTATCCATGCCTCGCGCAGGCTGATTCCCAACACCAATAATACTTAACTGGTTATCAGGTGTGATCTCACCAACGGCAACCGATATTTTTGAAGTACCGATATCAAGGCCAACCACTAACTTTCTTTCTGCTGCTTTAGACATTTAACTTAAACTCTACTGAATATGCTGATTTAGCGTAATTATTTTTGTTATCTTTGGTCAATTTATGTCGACTAATCTTATCTATTGTCTTCCAACCAACAGCCAATCCGGTATCATACCGCAAATCTATGTAATCAACCGCCTGATTTTGCTGTTTTTCTGCAATTTTTTTCACTTCTAGCTGCGCTTTGATTTTTGGGTATATGTCCATAAAGCGTTGAATGCGTTCAACACGCTCTTCTCGACCTAAATTTAACGTAACCCCGTCATCTAAAGTAAGCTGCCAAGAGAAGCGCTCACTCAACACTAATTCATCAATAGACAAGGCTTTAAAATCAAGTAAAGCATTGAGATTACGATAATTTTCTAACGCTAACGACTCACTTCCTTCCGGGCCAAAAAAAGCCGGTAAAGCATGAGCTATACGCGTTTTATCTGCTTGAAATACCTGGCCAAGCTGATTGATTAAAAAGTCACCATTCCAAACCGCAACCGGATTTTGGTCAACCACATAAATTTTCAACTCATTCGGCCATTGCTTTCTAACTGCAACAGAGTACACCCAAGGTAAAGTCAATACCTGTGTTTGTACTTCATTGACATCAACTTGAAAGAAATTACCCATATCAATTGCTTCAATCACATTAATGATGTCATTTCGCTGGCTATATGGCATTTCGCCTGAAACCACGATAGAGGTTACCGGAGCACTCTCTTGTCCAACAAAGTGCTGAGTCAGCCACCAACTGATGCTAATTAAGCTAAATAGCACGGTAACAAAAAATGCTAAGCCCAAGCCAAAAGACAGCGTGCTAGTATGACTTGGCAGCTGTTGCTTTTGATGGGATTTTGCTTTTTTGTTAGCCATAATTTTTTAACCTTGCTCTACTAAGCTAAGTAATAATATCTCAGTCACTAATTGACTGAAGTCCAAGCCAAATACTTTTGCAGCTTTGGGGACTAAGGAAGTTTCAGTCATTCCCGGCACGGTGTTTACTTCAAGTAACTGCCATTCTCCAGCACTATTTCTCATTAAATCAACACGCCCCCAGCCTTGCGCACCCGTAGCATTAAAGGCTTTTAATGCTAGCCCTTGTATCTCACTTTCTTCCTTATCACTTAAGCCACAAGGACAATGATATTGAGTACTGTTCGATTGGTATTTAGCTTCATAGTCATAAAACTCTCGTGGCGTTTCCATATGGATTGCCGGTAACGCATTATCACCTAATACCGCAACCGTGTATTCAGGACCATCAATCCATGCCTCAAGCAACACTTGGCTATCAAAACCAAAAGCTTCAGTTAAGGCATTTTCTAGCTGCTCAACTGTTTGAGCTTGCGCCATGCCAATACTAGAGCCTTCATTGGCTGGTTTAACCATCACCCTTCCGCCGAGCTCTGCTAATATTTTTGCTAATGAAAGCTGAGAAAACTCGGCTTTGTTAATCACAGCAAATGGTGCGGTTGGTAAATCACAGGCTTTAAAAATTTGCTTGCTGCGTACTTTATCCATAGATAAAGATGAGCCTAAAACATTCGAGCCCGTATAAGGCAACCCCATGTACTCAAGCGCACCTTGTAAACAACCGTCTTCACCACCACGACCATGCAAAGCAATAAAAACTCTGTCTATTTTTTTTGCGACCAGCTCTGTTAATGCAGTCGTTTTGGTGTCAATTAACACTGCCGTTAAGCCGGCTTGTTGCAAGCCATTGGCAATTGCTTGTCCTGAGTTAAGCGATACTTCGCGCTCTGCAGAGTTACCGCCATACAGTACGGCAATTTTCTCTGCCTTTAACTGTTCAAATTTTGCTAAAGTTTCTGGTGTTTGAGTCGCCATTACTTAGCCCCTTCATCCTGCTTATTCACATGCAGTAAATCATGATCAGCAAGGTTTTTAGCTACAGCCCCAATACTGCCTGCGCCTTGTGTGATAACCATATCGTTATCTTGCAGCTGGCTTGCCAATAATTCAGCAAGTTTTCCTGGCTCACTGACGTAAACAGGTTCAACTTGTCCACGCTGTCTAATTGAGCGGGCTAAACTTTTACTATCAGCCGTTGGTAAAGGTGTTTCACCTGCGGCATAAACATCTAATAAAAATAAGCTATCAACTTCCGACAACACTTCGACAAAGTCTTCGTATAAATCACGGGTTCTAGAATAGCGATGTGGTTGAAAAACCATTACTAATCGTTTATCTGGCCAACCTTGACGCATTGCCTTAATAGTGGCTTTCACTTCACTTGGGTGATGACCATAATCATCAACAAGCACCATAGAGCCCGCTTCAGTAGTTAGATTACTTAACTGTTCAAAACGTCGTCCAATACCGGCAAAGTCAGATAAAGCTTGGCAAATCGCTTCATTCGTTACTCCTTCATCTTTAGCAACAGCGACACCCGCTAATGCATTTAATACATTATGCTCACCTGGAAGGTTTACGCTCATTGCCAACGGCTCTTGACCATCAATTTCCACGGTAAAATGACTAACACCGGCGCTTTGTTGATAGTTTACTGCTCTAACGTCAGCATCATCTGAAAAGCCATAAGTAATCACCTGACGACTAATACGTGGCAATAATTCACGGATAACGGGATTATCAATACAAACCACGGCAAGCCCATAAAAAGGTAGGTTGTGTAAAAATTCTATATAAGTATCTTTAAGTTTCTCAAAGTCACCTTGATAAGTTTCCATATGGTCTGCATCAATATTGGTAACGACGGCAACCATAGGCTGTAAATGTAGGAATGACGCATCACTTTCATCGGCTTCCGCCACTAAATAACGGCTACTCCCTAGACGTGCATTAGTTCCGGCACTATTAAGTAAACCGCCAATGACAAACGTTGGATCTAATTGCCCCTGGGCGAAGATACTCGAAATTAAACTGGTAGTCGTAGTTTTCCCATGGGTGCCGGCAATGGCAATACCATGTCGAAAACGCATTAACTCAGCAAGCATCTCAGCACGTCTTACTACCGGTATACGCTGCTGCTTAGCGGCAACTAATTCTGGATTATCTTGATTTATTGCGGTTGAAACCACAATAACGCTCGCTTGGTCGACATTTTCAGCTTGATGGCCAATAACAATACTTGCACCCAGCCCCTTCAAGCGTTTAACCACTTGGTTTTCACCTATATCAGAGCCAGATATTTGATAGCCTTCATTAAGCAATACTTCTGCAATTCCGCCCATACCAGCACCACCAATACCAACAAAGTGGATACGCTTTACTCGGCGCATTTCTGGCACCTGAGCATCGTACTGTTTTGTGCTGTTACTTGAATTCATTTGCTTAATCATATTATCTCTTCATTATTTTCTATTGACTGTTTCAGCGCTGACAAGCTGCTGACACAATTTGGCAACTTTCTGACTTGCATCACCATTCGCTGCTGCGAGTGCAGCTTTAGCCATATCTTTTAACACTTGCTCACCTTTGAATAACTCAGTTATTAAAAGGCTAATACTCTCTTTACTTAATTGTGCTTGTGGTAATAATTTTGCGGCCCCTTGCTCTACAAGATAAAGCGCATTTTTTGTCTGATGATCGTCAACCGCATGTGGAAGCGGTACAAAAATAGCCGGAGTTGCCGCCATCGCTAATTCAGAAACAGTTAATGCACCCGCACGGCAAATTACCACATCCGCCCAATGATAGGCTGCCGCCATATCACTAATAAACTCAGTAACCTTGACTTTTTCTGTAGCAATATCATTGTCACTATAAGCACTAATCACCTGTGTTTGATTACCTGCGCCAGTTTGGTGCCAAATGCAAAAACCATCGTCAGCTTTTAATAATTGCTTGTAACTTTCTGGCACCGTCTTATTCAATACTTGCGCGCCAAGACTGCCACCAACCACTAAAATATTCTTACTCGTTTGCTCACGTTCTTCGCTCTTAAGTTGCTCAGAGCCAATCGTTGCTCTCAGAGGGTTACCGACGACTTCAGCTTTAATGTTTTCACTAAACGCATTAGGGAAAGCACAACATACTTTGTCTGCAAACTTAGCTAACAATCGATTACTCAGACCAGCAGCTGCATTTTGTTCATGGATGATTAATGGAATATTACCTAACCAAGCACTAAGACCTCCCGGCGCACTGGCATAGCCTCCCATGCCCAAAACAACATCAGGCTTTATTTTCTTAAACACCTGTCTTGCTTGTAGTAGTGATTGCAATAACTTAAAAGGCATTGTCAGCAATGACATCATGCCTTTATTGCGCAAGCCACTTATGTTTAAAAATGAAATATCAAAACCATGCTCAGGCACGATTTTGGCTTCCATTTTATCTGCTGTACCTAGCCAGTGAATATTCCAACCTTGCGCTTTTAGTTCATCAGCAACCGCTAATCCCGGGAATATATGTCCGCCAGTACCACCCGCCATTACCAAGAGTGTTGGTTGTTTCATCGAATTAATTTCACTCTGACTCATGACAGCTCCCCTGCTTTACTGTCTTTTGGGGCTCTTTTCTTGGTCGCTCTTTTTGAACTGGTCGCCTGAATGCTCTGTAAACGTATTTCATGATCAATCCGAATCAAAAGCACCAGTGCAATGGTCATCACTATCATCGAGCTACCGCCATAACTGATCAACGGCATAGTTAATCCCTTAGTCGGAACAATGCCAGCACTTGCGCCAATATTGACTCCTGCTTGAAAACACATCCAGATACCAATGGCATAGGCAAGAAAGCCTTCAAAATATTTTTCTTTTGCGAGTGCATAGCGTCCTAAAATAAGTGCTTTATAAACCAACGCCATACTAAGTAGTAACACCACAGAAATACCAACAAAACCAAACTCTTCAGCTAGCACCGCCATCACAAAATCGGTATGCGCTTCAGGCAAATATTCTAATTTTTGAATGCTATTACCTAAACCTTGCCCTAGTAACTCTCCTCGGCCATATGCCATCAAGGATTGAGTTAATTGATAACCACTGCCAAAAGGGTCTTGCCAAGGATCTAAGAAGCTTGTCACACGACGCCATCGATAAGGTTCAAAATACGCAAGCATACTTAATGATGCTGCACCAACGAGTGCCATAGCGATAAATTGCCACAGCTTTGCGCCAGCTAAAAATAACAAGCCAAAGGTAGTGACAAACATCACAATCACAGTACCTAAATCAGGTTGTAGCAATAACAAAGCTGCCATCACGCCAAAGACAATAAGCGGCTTAATGAAACCTTTCATGTTTTCCATGACTTGTTCACGCCTACGTACTAAATAAGCTGACAAGTAACAGAAAAAGAATAACTTAGCTGGCTCTGCTGCTTGCACAGTAATTGGACCAAGTACAATCCAACGGGTCGAGCCATTTACCGACCTACCAATAAGCAAGACGGTAACTAATAAGAAGACGGCAAAACCCAATAAATAACTACTATTTTTATGCCACCAAGACATTGGGATTTGTAATGCTACACCTGCAATCGCAAGACTTAAACCGATATAAATCCCGTGACGAATAACAAAATGAAAAGGATTATTAAATAATCGTTCAGCGACAGGGATAGATGACGATGCCACCATCACCAAACCGACCATATACATGGTTAAGCCCAAGACGACAAAACTGCGATCAAAAGCGTTAGCACCGTATTGGTTAGAACTTGCCATTAAACGATTTATCCACTCAGGTAATGGCGGGACTGGTACTTGGGCAATAGCCTTGCTAATTGATTGAGTTGTTTCTAATGACACGGTTCTTGCCAGAGTCATGGTCTTTTCTAGTGACATAAGACCTCCCCTGCAATTACAGCCGCTATAAATTGCTCGCCTCTAACCATATAGTTTTTAAACATGTCGATACTTGCGCATGCCGGAGAAAGCAGCACCATATCGCCAGGTTGCGCAAGCTTTTTAGCTTGTAATACCGCCTCTGCTAAGCTGGTAACTTTAATCGCATCATCAGCTAAGCCTGCGATTTCATCACCATCTTTTCCTAAAGTAATTAAATGACTAACGGCATTATTGAATAACGGTTTTAGCGGTGAGAAATCGGCACCTTTGCCATCACCGCCTGCAATTAAAATTAACTTCTCCCCTGCAGTCAGTGTTGGAGCTAGCCCAGATAACGCAGCGAGTGTTGCACCGACATTAGTCGCCTTAGAGTCATTAATCCATTGAATATCATCATTACTATTAACGCGCTGACAGCGATGTTCAAGCCCAATGAAGCCAGGCATTTTGTCAACCATTGCTGCTAAAGACCAGCCAGCACAATACCCAAGCGCTAAGGCTGCCATGTAGTTTTGTGCGTTATGCAAGCCAGCAAGCGGAAGCTGCTCTAACGGTGTTAATGCTTGTTCGCCAAACATTATCCATGTGCTATTACCAATAGTGCTTAGGCCGAAATGACCATGTGATGGCTTATCAATCCCGAAAGAAATAGTTTTTTGATTGCTTACTAAAGTAGCCGTCGCTTCATCTTGACGATTTATCACAGCAACCTTACCTTGTGGGTAAATACCTTGTTTAATCGCTTGATAATTAGCTAGGGTTTTATGTCGATCTAGATGATCATCACTTAAATTTAAAACACTTGTTGCGATAGCCTTCATACTTTTCAGTGTTTCTAGCTGAAAGCTTGATAATTCTGCGATTACCATATCAACCATTTTGCTAGCATTATTTGGCAACAGTAAGTCAAGAATCGGCTCACCAATATTTCCTGCTAGCTCAGCCCTAACACTTAGCTCTTTGGCAAGATAAGCTAACAAAGATACCACGGTAGATTTGCCATTTGAGCCCGTTAACGCCAACATACTCATTGGCTTTTCGCTGTTATTGTTAAGTCGACAAAACAACTCAACATCACCAAGTACTTCACATTCTGGAGAAATAACGGCGCGAATGCCTTCCTTATCAAGATCGATGCCGGGACTGGCAATTACCATATCGGCATTAGCAAGTAACGCTTGCTGCCATTGCCCTAGAACAAAGTTAACCTCAGGGTAATCTTTGTTATATTGCGCGAGGATTTCTTCACTGGCAAAAGGCATTTGACGAGAGTCATTAATAGCAAAAGATAAACCTTGAGAATGCAAAAAGCGCAAGCATGACAAACCTGTCATTCCCGCGCCTAGCACCACAATTTTTTTATCTTTAAACTCTGTTAAAAAACTCATAATTTACTCATTTGATTAACCTATATTTATCGCAACTTAAGTGTCGCTAAACCTATAAGTACTAAAATCAACGAAATAATCCAAAAACGCACAATCACGCGCGGCTCTGGCCAACCTTTTAATTCATAATGATGATGTATGGGAGCCATACGGAAAATACGCTGACCACGCATTTTGTAAGAACCAACCTGCAAAATTACCGACAGTGTTTCCATAACAAAAACACCACCCATAATAAATAACACTAACTCTTGGCGAACCAATACAGCAATAACACCCAATGCAGCACCTAAAGCTAATGAGCCAACATCGCCCATAAATACTTGTGCAGGGTAGGTGTTAAACCATAAGAAGCCAAGGCCGGCACCAACAATTGCGGTACACACCACAACTAGTTCACTGGTAAGGGCGATATGTGGAATATTTAGATAACTGGCAAAATTAACGTTCCCCGTTACATAGGCAAACAAAGCAAAAGCGCCTGCAACCATAATGGTAGGAACTATCGCTAAGCCATCTAGGCCATCAGTTAAGTTAACTGCATTGGAAGTGCCAACGATGACAAAATAAGTCATTACCACATAAAAAATGCCTAACTGTGGCAATACATCTTTCACAAATGGCACTAATAATGCTGTTTCATTAGGCCCTTGAGAAATATAATATAAAAATAATGCGGTACCGAAACCAATAACTGTTTGCCAAAAATACTTCCAGCGTGCGATCAAACCGTTTGAATCTTTTCGAATCACTTTACGGTAATCATCAACAAAACCAATTGCGCCAAAACTAACAACAACAAACAGCACAACCCAAACATAAATATTAGTTAAGTCACCCCACAACAAAACACTGACAACAATTGAGGCAAGAATCAGCAAACCACCCATTGTTGGTGTGCCAGACTTTGATAAATGGCTTTCAGGGCCATCATCTCGTACGGTTTGACCTATTTGCATTTTTTGTAAATAGCGAATCAATTTCGGGCCAAAGTACAACGAAATAAACAGCGCGGTTAGCGTGCTAATAATGGCGCGAAATGTTAAGTATGAAAAAACATTAAACGCTGTATAAAATTGAGTTAAATACTCACCTAACCACAATAACATTACGCTTTACCTTCTTTAATTTCATTATCTGTAATAGCGAGCTCTTGATGAGCTTCTTGTTTGGCTTTTCTGTGCTCAAACCATTGAATAATATCTTTCACTACATTTTCCATATGGGCGCTGCGCGAACCTTTTACTAAAATAGCAATATCTTGCAATCCAGTGGTTAACTGCTCAGCGATAAGCGCCGTTAAATAACTGACTAATAGCTCTCTTTGATTAAAGTGCTGACTGTTTTCATTGTTTGTATTGCCGTTTGCAAAAGCATCACTCGCACTCTGGCTTAACACGCCGAGTGATAACAAGGTGTTTATAGCTAAATCTTTAGCGTATTCACCGACTTCTTGATGGTAACTTCGCGCTTCACTACCTAGCTCTCCCATATCGCCAAGAATTAGAATTTGCTTGCCGGGGTATGTTGATAATAACTGCGCTGCAGCTTTGGCAGACTCTAGATTAGCGTTATAACTGTCATCAATCAGTTTGATTGTGCAGCCGCTATCATGATCCGTAATATGATGTAAATTTAGGCGCCCTTTTACCGGCTGCATCTGCACAAGACCTAACTTAATGTCTTCTAAGCTAGCACCAAATTCAAGGGCAATGCTCGCCGCAGCGACGGCATTACATACATTGTGCTTTCCAGGTATGGTTAAGCTGATGACTTTACTACCTTGCTCTGTTTTCAGGGTAAAACTTGCACAACCATTACTATCTAAAGTGACAGCTTCGCTATAACAGTTTGCTTGGTTTTTCACTAAAGCATCGGCGCATGAAAAGGTGCGTACTGTTTTGTCTGTTAAACGCCATTGCCATTTACTCGTGTACTGAGTATCTTGGTTATACAATGCAATACCATTGTCACCTAGCCCAGAGAATATCTCCCCTTTAGCACGAGCAACGCCACATAAATCGCCAAAGCCTTCAAGGTGTGCAGCGGCAATATTATTAATAACCGCGACATCTGGTTTGGTTAATCCCGTGGTATAAGCGATTTCACCAATATGATTTGCACCCATTTCAATCACAGCAAAATCATGATGTGGCTCTAAGCGCAGTAGCGTTAACGGCACACCAATATCATTATTAAAATTGCCATTGGTCGCTAAGACATTACCTAAACGGGATAATATCGCCGCGACCATCTCTTTGACGGTAGTTTTACCGCTACTGCCGGTAATACCTACAGTTTTTGGTGCCACTTGCGCTTTAACAAATGCGGCGATTTCCCCTAGCGCAATGCGAGTATCTTTAACCACTAACTGCGCTACACCGCGTGCTTCAATATTGGCTAAGTGATGATCGACGATCAACAACTGACAACCTTGCTCAATCACCTGCTCGGCAAAGCGATGACCATCAAAGTTTGGCCCTTTCAATGCAAGAAATGCCGTCGCTAAGTCGCTATTTGCAGTAATGGCACGACTATCTGTCACTAACTGTTCAATCGACAGTTCTTTTTGGCTTTCTTGGGCAACTAATTGCCCTTTGGTAACCTTTGCTAAGGTTGAAAAGGAAATTGCGATCATAGTGATGCCTCATTAGGCAGAGTATTTAAACTTTTCAATTTTTTATAAAAGTCAGCCACAAGTAAACGCTCGTTATAGCTAACTTTTTCAGTGCCTATGCATTTACCAGACTTATCAACTTTAGGCATAATGACATAGTCTTCATGGCCTTTTCCCGCCAACAAAACAATATCGCCAGCTTCAGCTTTTGTTAACGTTGTTAACACTGCTTGTTCTCTATCGAGAATAATTGAAATTTTTTCATCGCTTGGCTTGTTAAAACCGGCAACAATATCATTGGCAATTGACTGTGCATCTTCGCTACGAGGGTTGTCATTAGTCACAACTAAGTAATCCGCGTATTGCTCTGCAGCTTTTGCCATTAATGGTCTTTTGCCTTTATCTCTATCACCGCCGCAGCCAAAGACTACATAAAGGTTATTTTCACAGTGCTTTCGACAAGCTTGTAATGCTTTTTCCAGAGCATCTGGGGTATGAGCATAATCAACAACGGCTGTTGCATGGTCTGCTGCACTGCTTGCTTCCATACGCCCAGCTATAGCGCTAACTTTGTTAACTAAAGTCGGAAGTGCTTGCAATGGTACTTTTTTAATAAGTAAAACACTGATAGCGGCGAGTAAATTATCAATATTAAAATCGCCCAATAACGGACTTTTAATGTCGATTTCACCTAAATGAGTCTGTAGGGAGAACGAAACTCCGTGACTGTGTAGTTTTATATTTGCTGCACTAACATAATGCTGAAATACTGTTATCTCTTCATCACGCCCGTATAGCCACAATGCTTGCTGTTTTGGCCAAGTGTTTACCCAGTCTCTACCTTGTTGATCATCAAAGTTAACCACAGCAACTTGGTTATTATCTTCGGTAAATATCTGTCTTTTGGCTTCGCCATAGCTTTGCATTGAGCCATGGTAATCTAAATGGTCACGACTTAAGTTGGTAAAAAGCGCAATATCAAATAAGTTAGCTAACACACGCTTTTGTGATAATGCATGAGATGAAACTTCCATTGCGACATGGCTAAATTTATCGTGATTAAAAGCATTAAATAATTGGTGTAATTCACAAGCGCCTGGCGTGGTATTTTCAATTGGCACTAAGTTATCAATAGCACCTGCGCCATTTGTACCAATGATTGCACATGGCTTATCATACTCAGTGAGCATCTGAGCGAGTAATTGACTGGTTGTAGTTTTTCCATTGGTACCGGTAATGCCAACAATCGTCATATTGTCTTGTGGTTGTTGATAAAACATTTTGGCTAATGGAAATAAGTTTTCATTAAGCTGGAAAAACTTAATAACAGCGACACCCGTTGTAGAATAACTGATAGTGCCATGGTCATGTTCAGCTTCACATTCACACAGAACTAAACTGGCGCCTTGCTTTATTGCTTGCTCAATATATTGTCGACCATCTAATTGATGACCAATAATGGCGCAAAAAATATCACCTGATTCAATCAGCCGACTGTCATTGTGTAAGTTCGACAAAACACCTGTTAACTCAACGCTACTTGGCAAGTTTATAGAAAAATCATTAAGACAAGCGATAATATTATTGGCTGTAGGTTTAGGCATTATGCTCTCCTACTAAGGTGCTTATCTTCTCATGACTTGAAGTATTGCTTTGTTTGGCTGTGTTTATTCTTTCACCATCAGGGGCAATATTCATCACACGTAAAGCACCTTTCATCACTCGTGAGAAAACTGGTGCTGCTACTTCACCGCCATGGTAAAGATCGCCACTTGGTTCATTAATAACAACAACAACTACAATTTTGGGGTTAGAAATAGGCGCCATACCTGCAAACAAGCCGACATAATCATTACCGTAGCCACCAGCAACCGCTTTAATTGACGTTCCTGTTTTTCCGCCAACTCTATAGCCATCAATTTTTGCTTTAGGCACATGCTCATCTACCACGGCTTCCAGCATTTCTGTAATGGCTAAGCTATTTTCAGGCGAGAAAATTCTTTCTTCATCTTCAGGTAGGATGGCTTTTTTATCAGTTTTAATAATAGATAATTTACGTTTCACACCACCGTTAGCAAGCGCCATATAAAAGCGAGTCAATTGCACAGGAGTAATCGCTAAGCCAGCGCCCCACGACAAGGTTGCTAATTCAAATTTTGACCAGCGGCTACGGTCATGCATCATTCCAGCACTTTCACCGACTAAATTGGTACCAGTATCATCTGCAAAACCGGCATCAAAAAACTTGGTTAGCAAGTAATCTTTTGGTACAGAAAGCGCTAACTTAGTGGTGCCCATATTAGAAGAAGTAATCAAAATCTCTTCGATGGATAATTTGCCACGGTTAATTGGATCGCTAACACGGCGTCCACCTAAACGCATCCAACCAGGACTGGTGTTAAGGATGGTATTCGGTTTCACGGAGCCAAACTCTAATGCTGTTAATGCCGTCAAAGGCTTCATTGTTGAGCCCGGCTCGTAAATATCAGTAATAGCACGATTTCTAAAGCGATGAATTGCAGTATTGCGGCGATTGTTTGGATTATATGAAGGGCTATTGGTCATCGCTAATATTTCACCGGTGTGAACATTCGCCACAACCACAGAGCCCGAAGTCGCTTTAAATGCTTGAACTGCACCTTTTAATTCTTTATAAGCAATGGCTTGAATACGTTGATCAATACTTAGCGTTATATCTTTTGCTTGCTCGGCTTCTTCAACAGAGATAATCTCAATTTTTCTGCCCTTAGCGTCTTTTCTAAAGCGTTTAGCGCCTCCCGTTCCCGTCAGCATGTCATCATAGATACGTTCAATACCTTCAATGCCTTTATCGTCGACATTAGTAAAACCAATTAAATGCGCGCTAATTTCGCCGGTAGGATAAAAACGTTTTGATTCTTTTCGTAAGTGAATCCCTGGGATTTTTAACTCTTTAATCTGTCTCTTATACACATCTGACGCTGCCGACGA